>REAS01000083.1 GCA_004294495.1 Sphingobacteriales bacterium | reverse complement strand
CGGTAATAAACCCGAGAGGGTTTATTGTGCTTAAATTAATTTTGTTTAAGTTAAAATATTTTTTATTCTTATGGCAAAGTTAAATGCGTTTGCCCTGAAGCATCAATACTTCAACAGCTTTATTTTTTAGTTTTTTAGCAATTTGTATGCCTCCAAAAACACCACCAATAATAAGTATTTTGGTTGGGTTGTTTGTGTTGTTTTCCATAAAGTATAGGTAAAAAAAGTTAATCCTCGTTAATTATTAACGATTGTGGCAACATTAAGAGAAAAGGTAAACATTTTTCATAATTCAATTCATCATAAAATAACCCGATTCTCGAAAGATTGTTGTAATAAAATTGCAAATTATGATAATAAAAATATTCGCTACCAATATACCAAGCTTTTTGACCAAGCTGCGAACTTAAAAACCATTTTTCTAATAAACGGGCGGTACGTCCATTACCATCGTTAAAAGGGTGTATTTTTACAAATACTAAATGCAAAAGGGAAGCGTAATAAAAAATTTCGCTTGTGTTTAATTTTGTTTGCAACAGTATCTCTAATTCGTCCCATAATTTTCTAAACTCAGTTTTTAAAATATTGGCATTGGCTGCTTCGTATTGTATCTGCTGGGTTTGCTGGTTCATAATTAAAATATTACCAGTTCTAACTGCCCCACGTTGTTGTTTGGGTAATAAATGTTTGGTAGCAATACTATGAGCTTTTAAAAAGTTTGGTAGGGTAAGCTTATTATCTCTAGCAAATTCGTAGGCTTGGTACAAATCGTTAGGTTTTTGGGTAAGATTTGGTAAATAATTTATATCAAGAGTTTTATGTTTAACATAACTATCAACATCCATTTCTTCGCCCTCTATTTTTGAAGATGACATTACCGACACAGCGGTGAAAAATGTAAAGTTTTTCACATTCCATTCCCGTACTTTTATCTGTTTTAAATTATCATCTATTTTTGTTGATAATAAAGATAAATAGGTTTCGTAGTACTTTTTAGATAGGACATTTTTATCCATAACCTATGTTAAATGGTTTTTTAACGTGGTTTCTTGTTTTTTGCTGTACTCTTTTGTTGAAGCCAAAATACTTATTTCTTTGCTTCTTCTAAGGTTTGAGGCAGTTGTTTGGATAAGTTCTCTTTTGCTAACATAGCCCTTTCCCGAAAGGATATTTTTAAGTTCATCTTTTATCATGTAATTTAAAGTAAAACAAAAATGCAAATTTTATATAAGCAAGGTAAGTGGTTTTATTTATTAGCCACACTTATTGTAGCTGCCATCTATTATTGGCCTACAAAACCAAACTTTTTATTACTGATTTTTGAATGCCGTTATAAAGGTTTAAATTATGGAATAATAGGTTCGAGGTGGTTATTTTTAACTATCTTTAATAAAATCTGTAAAGTTTGACCAGTCTTCAACCCTAAAGGCTCTAATATCTCTAACTGATTTATAAAACCAATCAATTTTTTTTAAAGCATTCATCGCTCTAAACAAATTAGACATATCGCTATTTGTAGAAAGATATACACTCCCTTGTGTGTTATAAAATTCATACTTCCTTAACAATTGTCCTATTTCAAAATAGGCATTGTTATAGGGTTCACAATATTATTCTTTTAGGTCTATAATAACCATATCAAAACTTATAGCAAACATATTAGGCTATTTTAAAATATTTTTTTTCGCCAAAAAATATGCGCCCCAGCTTATCTTTTATAGCTATAACCACGCCTTTAAATGGGTTGTTTTCAATATCAATAATTTCTCCTTGTACCCAAGTGTCCAAGCCTGTTAATTTTGGGTCGGCTAATGCTTTATCGCCTGTTTTCATTACATTATTATTTTATGATAAAACTAATACTTAATTATAAGTTTAACAAGCAAAAATTACTCTGCCACCACAATTTTGTAACTTCTATTGCCGTGGTTGGTGGCACACCAAACGCAAATTGTTAGTGTTTGGTGTGCCACCAACCAAGGGTAAGTGTTTGGTGTGCCACCAACCAAGGGTAAATTGTAAATGTTTGGTGTGCCACCAACCAAGGGTAAAATGTTATATTTTTAGTGAGTTTTTTTGCGTTAACGATGGCAGCGGCATCCTTTTTATTTATTTTGGTTGGCCTAAGCCAACTAAAATAAATAAAAAGATATAGCGAACAGCGTGTTAAAACGCCCAAACCATTATCTTAAAATAAATGCAGTTTTAAAAACTCTTCCTTACTGCAAAGCACCTCTAATTTTAATTGTAATATCAGCTAAATTTTCGTTCACTTTTAGTTGGCAAGCTAACCTACTATCGCTAGCGGCATCGGGTAAAGTATCTAGCATATCCAGCTCAGCATCTTGGGCTTCGGGCAGTTGGTCCAAGCCTTCTAAAACCTGTACGTGACAAGTTGCACAAAGTGCTAGGCCGCCACACGTTGCCAAAACATCGTACTCGTAAGCCTTTAAAACCTCCATTAAGTTAAGGTTAATGTCGGTAGGTACTTCTATTACTGCACTGCTATCGTCTCTATCTATTACGGTTATATTTATCATATTTTAAAAGCCATTAACGCCGTAAACGGTGGTGTATTTAAAAGATAGTTTTTGGTCGGGATATACGTATTTAAAGGCACTATGGCACATTAAAGCCGCTTCGTGGAAACCGCACAATATTAATTTTAACTTATTGGTATAGGTGTTTATATCGCCTATGGCATAAATACGTTCTACATTAGTGCTGTAATCTTCGGTGTTTACCGCAATGGCTGATTTTTCGATATTCAAACCCCACTCGCCAATTGGCCCCAATTTTGGACTTAAGCCAAACAAAGGAATTAGGTAATCGGTTTCCATTGTGTTTTCTTCTTTGGCTTTGTTTAAAAACGTAATTTCGTTTAAGTGCCCATTGCCATTAATTTTGGTAAGATGCGAGGATAGCACCAAGTTGATAACCCCAGCTTCGGCCAGTTTAAAAACTTTCTCTGCCGAATCGGGCGCACCTCTAAACGTATCGCCACGGTGTACCAAAGTTACTTTTTTGGCTACATCGGCTAAAAATATCGTCCAATCCAAGGCCGAATCTCCACCACCTGCTAAAACTACATTTTTACCTCGGTATAACTCGGGGTCTTTAACCATATAGCTTACGCCTTTACCTTCAAAAATTTCTAAGTTTTCAATATCAGGTTTGCGAGGTTCGAAACAACCTAAACCACCGGCTATGGCAACAACTTGGCAATGTATGCGTGTACCTTCGCTAGTTGTAACGGTATAACTGCCATCATCTTTTTTATCTAAACCTTCAACACGCTCGCCTAAAGTAAAGCCCGGCTCGAAAGGTTTAATTTGTTCCATTAAATTATCAACCAATTCTTGTGCCTGTATGGTTGGGTAACCGGGTATATCGTAAATTGGTTTTCGAGGATAAATTTCTGATAATTGACCACCTACTTGCGGTAAGGCATCAACCAAATGGCAACGCATTTTTAATAAACCCGCTTCAAAAACGGTAAATAAACCAACTGGGCCAGCGCCTATAATGCAAATGTCGGTGTGAATTTGGGTATTCATATTTCTAAAGTTTGATATATTGTGTCTAGTATTCTTTTTAAATCGTTGTAATCATGTTCACTCAGGTTTTCCCAGGCTTTCATCCTAATAGTAGCAACCAAAGGCGTTAATTGTTTTACAGTATTTTGCCCTTCTTCTGTTAAAGTAACTAAAAAGCTTCTTCTATCTTTTGGGTGCGGTTTGCGTTCGGTTAAATTTTTTTTGCAAAGTAAATCAATTATTCGGGTAATTGTGGGATGATCTTTACCTGTAAGTTCGGCTAAATCGCTCTGGTTTTTAACATTATCAATATCTAAATGTTTTAAAATATGCCATTGGTCAACCGTAATGTCAAAATTAGCTTCCTTAAAACGTTGTGTGGCAAATTGTTTTATGCGGCGTGAGGTACGATCTAGCAGATAGGAGTAGGTACCAAATTTTTCGCTTGTCATAATAATAATTAGTGCAACAAATATATTTATAAAATATATTTTTTACAACTTAGCTTACAAGTATTTTTAAATACTTTTCCCTTTCATTGCCGTTGCAATTGCGGTATCCATAACCCGTTCGGCAAAAGGGCGGGTGTAATCATTTAGAATTTCTATTTTGTTTAAAATATCGTTCTTATCGGTGGTATTTGCAATTAATTTTAAATCGCTAATATAAATTTGGGTTTGTGCAGTTTCTGCTTGGCTAAGTAAGGTTTGATGCTTTTGTATAAAGCGTTCGCAGGTATAAATCATTTGCTGTGCTTCGGTTTGGGCTTCAATTACCATGCGTTGTTCAACATCTGCCTTAGCATGAGTTACCGAATCTAACAGCATACGTTCAACTTCTTCGTCTTGTAATCCGTAAACTGGCTTAACATCAACCTGTTGTTTTACTCCCGAACGTAGTTCGATAGCTTGTACAGTTAAAATACCATCGGCGTTAAGCAAAAAATTAATATCTATTTTAGGGAAACCAGCGGGCATAGCGGGTATGCCTTTTAAATCAAATTCGGCTAGTTTGCGGTTTTCTTTAACCAAATCTCGTTCGCCTTGGTAAACCGCAATTTTAAGGTTTACTTGCCCATCAACCGATGTGGTATATTGCCTTCCTGCTTTGGTGGGTACTTTGTTATTTCGGGGAATAATTACATCCATTAACCCACCCATAGTTTCAATTCCGAGCGAAAGTGGGGTAACATCTAATAACAAAATATCTTTACGGTTGCCCGATAAAACATCGGCTTGTATGGCTGCACCAAGGGCAACTACTTCGTCGGGGTTTATGCTATCGTTTACGGGTTTACCAAAAAAACTGGCCACTTTTTGTTTTACCAAAGGGGTGCGGGTGCTACCGCCAACCATAATTATCTCGTTAATATCGGCAACAGCCAAACCTGCATCGGTTAAAGCATTTTGGCATGCTAAAATAGTTTGAGCAACTTTGGGTGATATTAGGTTTTCGAAAGTTTGTTTATCAATTGTGCAAAAAATATCTCCCACTTTTTGGTTAAATAAATTTTGGGTAGATAATGCTACTTTTGCTTCTTCGGCTTTAAGCCTTAAAGTTTGTGTTAGCTCTTTATTGTTGATTAATAGTTGTTTATCTAGTTTGTTTTCAGTAATCCAATAATCAATTATAGCTCGGTCAAAATCATCGCCACCTAAAAAAGTATCGCCATTGGTAGCTAAAACTTCAAAAATACCGTTGTTGATTTTTAGTATTGATACATCGAAAGTGCCGCCACCTAAATCGTAAACAGCAATAGTTTTACCTTCATCGCCGTGGGATAAATCGTCGGGTTTTAAGCCTAATCCGTAAGCCAAAGCGGCTGCGGTTGGCTCGTTTACAATACGCAAAACATCTAAACCAGCAAGTTTACCAGCATCGCGGGTGGCTTGGCGTTGGCTATCGTTAAAGTAAGCGGGTACGGTAATAACAGCTTTTTTTACTGGGGTTTTTAAGGCGTGTTCGGCTCTGTGTTTTAACTCGGCCAATATCATAGCCGATAAATCTATGGGCGAGTAAAAAGTTTCTCCAACTTTAATTTTTACCAAGCTTTCATCGTTACCATCATCAATAATTTGGTAGCTAAAAAAATCTTTATGCGCTACTATATCTTTGTACGACCGACCTAACAATCGTTTAACCGAAAAAATAGTGTTTTGCGGCTCGGAGATTAAAAACTCCTTTGCATCGTTTCCAACAACTGTATCGTTGTTTGCTGTAAAATGGATGATGGATGGCATCAGAACCCCTTTGCCTAAGTCGTTTATAACTTGTGCATTACCTTCGGGGTTAATAAAAGCTACCAATGAATTAGTTGTACCTAAATCAATACCTACAATAATTTCGGGTTTTTGAATGGAGCCTGTTGCAAGGTTTATAGAAATTTTAGCCATAATTTTTAACGTTGCAAATGTAGCAGTTTTGTACAAAGCTGTGTTAGGTAATTGTAATTTGTGGATATTTGTGCTATTATTATAGCTTATTATATGTTTACACAAAAAATCACGTTAGGTTTTTAAAATTTTAAAATGATAAGAAAAAATTTATTGCTTTTATTTATGTTAATAGTGTGTTTTGCAAATGCTCAAGATACTAATAATAAACCGTTTAAAGTTTACGAAGATTCGCTAAAAGTTTTTGGTAAAGTGATAACTAACGATACTTTAGAGCAAAACAGGGTTGTTGCCAATTACAAGTTGATAAAAACTTTGGTAAACTCGTTAAAGCAAAGCAACTCTTATGCTTATCCGTTCGATTCGCTTGCTAATATAGTTTCTGTAATAAAATCAGATGATAATAAGTTTCGTGTTTTTTCGTGGTTTATGATGAGCGATGATGGTACTTTTAGATTTTATGGTGCTTTACAAATGAACAATCCTAAAAAACTGGAGCTTTACCCGTTTACCGATAGTTTTGCCCGTATGGAAAGTCCAGAAGACTCTACCTTAAACCCTAAGAAATGGTTTGGGGCAGTTTATTACAAAATAATACCTGTTAATGCTCAAAACAAGCAAGTTCCGTATTATACTTTGCTGGGTTGGAAAGGTAGTAATAGACAATCAACCAAAAAAGTTATAGATGTTTTATGGTTTGATGAAGGAAAACCTGTTTTTGGGTTACCCGTATTTGAAGGAAGTAAAAAAGAGGATAAAATTAAAAATAGAGTTGTTTTTAGCTATACCAGCGAGGTATCGTTATTGTTAAATTACGATAAAGAAAAAGGCATGATAGTTTTTGACCACTTAGCGCCACCAAACGATAAAGTTAAAAATATGCCCGGCCTTTGGGGTCCCGATTTAAGTTATGATGCCTATAAGTTTAAAAACGGAAAATGGATTTTACAAGAAAACGTAAATTTAAAAAACTTGCCCAATGCTAGCGATGAGGATTTAGGTAACTCTAACGAAGCTGGAGTTATGCAAAATGGTAAGTAAATGTTGATTTTATTTTTATTGATTTTAGATTTTTTTAATTTGATTTTAACGTAAAAATAATGGCAGATATTAATGAATTAGTTTTACTTATAGGGGAAACACAACAGTATTTTAAACAGCAGGTACAAAAACAAGTGGACACTGCTTTAACTTTGCGTAACTGGTTTTTTGGTTTTTATATTACCGAGTACGAGCTTAACGGAGCCGACAGAGCCGAGTATGGTGCAAAGCTATATAAAGAGGTTGCTAAGCAATTAGAAAAGCAGGGATTTAAACAAATTAGAGAACGGCATTTATACCTATGCAAAGACTTCTATTTTAAGTATCCAAACATTTTGCGGTCAGCGACCGCAAAATTGTATATATCTAATTTTCAAAGGATTGGAATTTTGCGGTCAGCGACCGCAAAATTCATAGAGGCCGAAATTAACCCTCTAGTAAAATCGAATTTACCCACAATTGAAGTATTAAATATTAGTAAAATTAACCCAGGAATAGACGTAGATAAACTAATTAACCAGCTTAGTTTTACGCATATTATTGAGTTTTTAAAAGCAGATACACCTTTAAAGCGTAGCTTTTATGAAGTAGAAGCGTTAAAAAACTGTTGGTCGGTAAGAGAATTGCAAAGAGCCATGAATAGCATGCTTTTTGAGCGAACCGGCCTAAGTACTAACAAACACGCTGTTTTAGATAAACACATTAACCAAGAACGATTACTGCCAGAAGATGTGTTTCGTAATCCACATATTTTAGAGTTTTTGGGTTTACAAGAAAGGCCAGAATATTCTGAAAATGATTTAGAACAAGCAATTATCAACCATTTGCATATATTTTTGTTAGAAATGGGACGGGGATTTTGTTTTGAAGCTCGCCAAAAACGGATTACTTTTGACAATACACATTACCGCATAGATTTGGTGTTTTATAACCGAATATTAAGATGTAACGTGTTGGTTGATTTAAAATTGGGAGAGTTTTCACACGCAGATGCTGGGCAAATGAACCTATATTTAAACTATTACAAAGAAAACGAAACCAACGAGGGAGATAACCCACCAATAGGTATTATCCTTTGTGCTAATAAAAACGAAAATTTGGTTAAATACAGCACAGCAGGGTTATCGCAACAAGTTTTTGTAAGTAAGTATATGATTAATTTGCCCAAAGAAGAGGATTTGAAAAAAATAATTGAAGAGGAGCAAGAAAAAATTAATAGAAATATAAAAGAATAATCTTATTGTTAAAGTACCCATTTTATAAAATAACACAATCGTAACCTAAAATATATGCCCGAAAATAAAAGTAAATTTCCCATAAGTATTGCCTACATTATAGGTAACGAAGCAGCCGAGCGGTTTAGCTATTACGGTATGCGTAGTATATTGCCCACATTTTTGGTAGCTCAGTTTTTTAACCCTACACTAAACCCTGCGTTACAAACTGTTGCCGAAGCCCAAGCCAACGAAAGTACTCACCTTTTTATTTCGTTAGCGTATGCTATGCCTGTTTTGGGGGCTATTTTAGCCGACTGGTTTTTTGGCAAATACAAAGTAATACTGTACGTATCTATTATTTATTGTATTGGACATTTGGTTCTATCGGTTTACGATACCAATTTAGATTATTTTAAACTAGGCTTGTTGTTGGTAGCAATGGGTGCAGGGGGTATAAAATCTTGCACAACTGCTAACGTAGGCGACCAATTTACCGCACATAATCAACATTTAATGACCAAAGCTTACAGTTGGTTCTACTTTAGTATCAATGCGGGTTCGGTACTGTCAACTATGGCTATCCCTTATATATATGCACAATATGGTGCAAAATGGGCCTTTGGCGTTCCTGGTATTTTAATGACTATTGCAACTGTAATATTTTTTTTGGGTCGTAAAAAATATATTAGAATACCACCTTATGGCATTAAAAAAGATAATTTTATAAATATTTCTTTTTACGCATTATTAAACATTAGCAAACAGAAAAAGGGCGAATCCTTGTTAGACGTTGCCAAACAAAAGTTTGATTCCGAAAAAGTAGAGGCTATAAAATCTGTTTGGCGTGTGTTAGCCGTTTTTGCTTTTATTTCCGTTTTTTGGGCACTATGGGACCAATGCCTATCGGAATGGGTGTTGCAAGCCACCAAACTAAACCGAAATATTTTTGGGATAAACTTTTTGCCCGAGCAAATACAAACCGTAAACCCGTTTTTCTTACTTTCGTTTATCCCTATTTTTAGCTATTTTGTTTATCCATTTTGTGAAAAAATAGGTATTAATTTAACACCCTTACGTAAAATAGGGGCAGGTTTAATTTTAACCGCCATATCGTTTGTAATAATTGCGTTATTACAAACCGCTATTGATGCCGGCAACCAACCCAGCGTATGGTGGCAAATATTAGCTTATGCCGTTTTATCTACAGGCGAGGTTTTAGTGTATCTTACTGGTTTAGAGTATGCTTACACACAATCGCCAAAATCAATGAAAAGCACCATGAACGCATTGTTTTTGTTAACGGTAACCATAGGAAACTTGTTTGTAAGTATGGTAAACAACAGTATAGCGAACGGTGGTTTTTTTGCACAATTAAAAGGTGCAAATTATTATTGGTTTTTTGTAGGATTGATTTCGGTATTTATAGTGATTTATCTTTTTGTTTCTCCACGGTTAAAAGAAAGTAGTTACGTTAATTAGTAGTTTTTAAATTTTAAATAGTGAAAATTGGAGATTAAAAAGGTTAGGGTTGTATTTTGAATAATCCTTAAATCCACTAATCTTACAAATCCTAATTCAGACAAAATATACAAAAACAACAAAGCCCAATACTTTCATATCGGGCTTTGTACTCAGAGCGGGAATCGAACCCGCACTCCTTTAACGGGAACAGGATTTTAAGTCCTGCGTGTCTACCAGTTCCACCATCTGAGCGTGGCAATCATATTTAAAAACAAATCCCTTCACTGTAAAAAGAGAAGGGATTGGAGCGAAAGACGAGGTTCGAACTCGCGACCTCAACCTTGGCAAGGTTGCGCTCTACCAACTGAGCTACTTTCGCATATTGTTTTAAAAGAACGTTTCCGTTTAACGGAGTGCAAATATATACAGAAAATTGTATTTTGCAAATGGGTACTGCAATTTGTTTTTATAAAATGTTTAAGTCGCTATTATTCAAGATTAAAAAAATTAAATCATTCTCAAAACCACGGCTTAAAGCATATTGTTGTAGCTTGTATTTAATTTTGTAAGGCTCTTTTTCTTTAATATCTTTTCTTTTTTTTGTTAAAACAAATTCAAGTTTATCTAAATAAGTATCATAATTAATACTGTTTAAAGCTTTCTTAATTAAAGGTTCGCTAACTTTTTTTAAACGCAAGCCTTGTTTTATTTTAATTTTACCCCAATTTTTAATGTTAAACTTTCCTGATGTATAATTCAATGCAAATCTTTCTTCGTTTAAAAAGTTGTTTGCAATTAATTCGCAAATAATATTATCGGCATCTGCGGGGTAAGCACCCAATTCATACAGTTTTAATTTTACTTCGTAATGGCTTCTTTCTTGGTAAGCACAGTAACTTTCGGCTTTTATGCGGGCAGTATTTTTATCAATATAAGCTTTGGCGGTACTTTCTTCCATTGGCTATAAAATTAGTGATTTTCAGTAATATTCATCAAATTTGTAAACAATGGATTCTATAATTTACACCATACAAAAAATTGCCGATTTAATAGGGGAGAGGGCCATCATTAAAAACCCTAATCAAAATATACAACATTTGCTTTTTGATAGCCGTAAGCTAGCTGATGCGCCAACCTCGTTGTTTTTTGTTTTGCCGGGTAAAGTTAACGGTCATTTGTTTATTGCAAATTTATACCAACTAGGTTTTCGTAGTTTTGTAATTTGGGATAACAATTTTAACCTTTCCAATTTTACCGAAGCTAACTTTATTTATTCGCAAAACACTTTAAATGCTTTACAAGAACTGGCCACCCAACACCGTAAAAATTTTAGCTTCCCCGTAATTGGTATTACGGGCAGCAATGGAAAAACTATGGTTAAAGAATGGCTTTTTCAATTGTTAAACAATAGCTATAAAATAGTACGTAGCCCAAAAAGTTTTAACTCGCAGTTGGGTGTTCCGCTATCGGTTTGGCAAATGAGTAACGATTATAATTTAGGCATTTTTGAAGCAGGTATTTCAAAACCTAACGAGATGCAAAACCTGCAAAAAATAATACAACCCACCATCGGTATTTTAACAAATATAGGCACAGCACACGATGAAGGGTTTACCAACACAGCACAAAAAATAACCGAAAAATTTAACTTATTTTCCATTGCGAAATTCGTAATTTTAAATGTTGAATATTTGCAATACATTAATAATGATAACACTAAAATTTTTACTTGGAGTTTCACTACAAGTGCTGATTTGCAAATTACAAATACATTAATCAATAGTTCAAGTACAACCATAACTGCCCTATACCTGCAAAAGCAAATTTGTATAACTATTCCCTTTACCGATAAAGCAGCCATAGAAAACGCAATAACCTGCTGGGCATCCTTGTTACTTTTAAACATAAACCAGCAAACAATAGCGCAAAATATGTTGCTATTACAACCAGTAAAAATGCGTTTAGAGCTTAAAGCTGGTAAGAATAATTGCTCAATAATTGATGATAGTTACAACTCTGATTTATCGTCGTTAGAAATTGCACTCGACTTTTTAAATCAGCAACAGCAACATCCTAAAAAAGTGTTAATCCTGTCCGATTTACGTCAAACAGGTATCCCACCCCAAATTTTATATCAAAAAGTAGCTCAATTATTAACCACTAAAAACATTCAAACGTTTATTGGAGTGGGAGAAGACATAAAATTCTATCAAAATTATTTTGCACCAAACAGTCAATTTTTTGCCAATACACAAAATTTAATTGCCCATTTAGAGCAAATTAATTTTAGCAATAAAGCCATTTTATTAAAAGGAGCTAGAGATTTTAAATTCGAGAAAGTAAGTAAACTACTAACTCAAAAAGTACACGAAACTGTTTTAGAAATTAATCTTAACGCCCTCGAAAATAACCTTAATTACTATAAATCGTTACTAAATCCTAGTGTAAGGGTAATGGCGATTGTAAAAGCTTTTTCGTATGGTACAGGCAGTTACCAAATTGCTAACGTGTTGCAATATAACAAAATAGATTATTTAGCTGTTGCTTTCGCAGATGAAGGAACAGAGTTACGCAAAGCCGGAATTACAACTCCAATAATGGTTATGAGTCCAGAAGTTTCGGCATTTGATGCTATAATTGATAATAATTTAGAACCCGAATTATATAGTTTTAGAATTTTAAAAGCTTTTGCTGATTATTTAGCATATAAAAATATAGATAGTTACAGTGTTCACTTAAAGTTAGATACTGGTATGCACCGTTTGGGTTTTGAAGGAAAAGAAATTACCGAACTCGCAAACTATTTAAAAGTAAATACACACCTAGCAGCAAAAAGTGTTTTTTCACATTTAGTAGCTAGTGAAGATGTTTTGCAAGATGATTTTACCCAACAACAAATTGATGATTTCACTGCTTACACTACCACAATCGAGCAATCTTTAGGTTATTTCTTTATTAAGCATTTAGCCAATACTAGTGCAATAAGTAGGTTTAAAAATGCTCAATTTGATATGGTTAGGTTGGGGATAGGTTTTTATGGTGTTGATGCAGCAAACCGCTCAAACAACAGTTTAGAAAACGTTTTAACCCTCAAAACAACTATATCTCAAATTAAATATCTTAAAAAAGGTGACACTGTGGGCTATAATCGTAGGGGTATTATGCCAGTAAATGGAAAAATTGCTACTTTAAAAATTGGCTATGCAGATGGTATTTCTCGTAACCTTGGCAACGGCAAGGGTACAATGTTGGTAAATAATATAATTGCACCCACAATTGGTTCTATTTGTATGGATATGTGTATGTTAGATATAACAAATATAGATTGCAATGAAGGCGACGAAGTAATAATTTTTGCCGACCGACAAACTATATTTAATTTGGCCGATACTTTAAAAACCATACCTTACGAAATATTAACTAACATATCGGCAAGGGTTAAAAGAGTTTACTATTATGCATAAATTATTTAAAGCACTTATAAATTATTTTGTTAGAGGCTTATTGGTAGTTTTACCACTAAGTACGGCTATATTTTTGGTTTTTTGGACTTTTGCAACAGTGGATAACGCCTTAAACTTAAGCGATTTGCTTTTTTTTAATCCCACCAATGGAAAACCAATGTATATACCCGGTATTGGCATATTATCGGTTATTTTAATTGTTTTATTGTCGGGTATAATAGTAACTTATTTAGTTACAGAGCCCATAAAAAATTGGTTTAATAAGTGGTTAAACAAGCTACCATTGTTTAAATTCATATTTTCTTCGGTTAAAGATTTTACCGAAGCTTTTGTTGGCGAAGATAAAAAGCTAAACGAACCCGTAATGGTTGAAGATAAAAATGGATTTAAGCGCATTGGTTTTTTAACTCAAAAAAACCTTACATCCTTTGCTTCGGCAGATGAAGTAGCAGTTTACTTCCCCTTTTCATATTCGTTTGCTGGTCAAGTTTTTATTGTTCATAAAGATAAAATACAATATTTAGATATATCTGCAGCCCAAGCCATGAAATTCATTATTTCGGGTGGAGTTGGGCATGTTTAAACAGGATATAAAATTTAAAATCAAACTATAAATTAATGTTTACAGGTATAATAGAAACTTTAGGTAGTGTAATTAAAGTTGATAAAAATCAATCTAATATAGATTTTACAATTGAATCTAGCATATCAAACCAATTAAAAATTGATCAATCTGTTGCACACAATGGTGTTTGTTTAACAGTAACAAAAGTAGAGGGTAATACACATACCGTTACTGCAATTGATGAAACTTTGGCTAAAACGAATTTAGGAGATTGGAAGGTGAGTACACTTGTTAATTTAGAACGCTGTATGCAGCTAAACGGTAGGTTAGACGGCCATATTGTACAAGGACATGTAGATCAAACTGCTATTTGTTTATCTGTTACCGAAACCCAAGGTAGCTGGTTTTATACATTTGAATACCAAAGCAATTTTAACCACATAACTGTAGAAAAAGGTTCTATCACCATTAACGGAATAAGTTTAACCGTGGTAAACTCGCAAAACAATCAATTTTCGGTGGCTATAATACCATATACTTTCGAGAATACAAATCTTAAAACTGTACAAGTTGGCAGTAAAGTAAATCTCGAGTTTGATATTATTGGAAAGTATATTGCTAAATTGGTTGGGTTAAAAGGCTAAGTAAATTATTTTTTTCAATCGCAGAAAATCCCATCAAATGTTTTATACATTATGGATAATATCTTAAGTTTTAATTAGTTTTCCCCTGCCTAATATTTGCAATTTAATTCATATAAAAACCATTAAATACTTATAAATAAGTTTTTGTAAATCTTGTCCAATCAAAAAATGAATCTAAAAAATAAACTCATTATAATTACAGGTGCATCAAGTGGCATTGGTTTGGCTTGCGCACATGAGTGTGCAAAACGTGGCGCAAATTTGGTTTTGGCAGCTCGGCAATATGTTAAAATTTGCGAAATTGCATCAGATATTCAAAATCAATACGGTGTTAAAGTTTTAGCCATACAAACCGATGTTTCTAAAGAAGAAGATTGCATACAATTAATTAAACAAAGTGCTTATACTTTTGGAAAAATTGATGTGCTAATAAATAATGCAGGTATATCAATGCGGGCTTTGTTTGCCGATTTAGATTTAGAAGTTATAAAAAAAGTGATGGATGTAAACTTTTGGGGAACTGTATATTGTACCAAATACGCAATGCCATATTTGTTAGAAACCAAGGGAACTGTAGTAGGAGTGTCATCAATTGCGGGCTTTAAAGGCTTACCTGGACGTACGGGGTATTCTGCATCCAAATTTGCTGTAAACGGTTTTCTTGAATCTTTAAGAATAGAAAATCTTAAAACAGGCTTAAATGTATTGCTTGCTTGCCCAGGTTTTACGGCTTCAAATATTAGAAACGTAGCTTTAAATAACAGTGCACAATCTCAAGGCGAAACCAGTATGCTAGAAGATAAAATGATGACTGCTGAACAAGTTGCTATTAAAATTCTTGATGGAATTGAAAAACATAAACGCCAATTAATTATGACTAGCCAAGGTAAATTAACTGTTTTTTTACAAAAGTTTTTACCCGCCGTGTTAGATAATTTAGTTTACAACCATTTTAAACAAGAGAAAAATCCGTTGATAAATTAGTTCTAAGTCAGATTAGTCAAAATAGTCGTAAGTCAATTAGTCAAAATAGTCGTAAGTCAAAATAGTCGTAAGTCACTTAGTTCTGTTAAGAAAAACTATCTACAGCAAACAAATGACTTACGACTATATCACGTTGAAAAATGACTTACGTCTAAAATATGTCTCGTCCTGAAATAGGTTTACACAAAAAAGTGTAAAAAATGGACAAAACAGAAATTAGAGTAGAGAAAAAAGAGGCTATCA
>REAS01000082.1 GCA_004294495.1 Sphingobacteriales bacterium | reverse complement strand
ATTTTTTTGAAAAAGCAATTTTTAAAACCCAAAAACATATTTTTAAGCCATAAAATAATTTAGCAAACTGCCTAATATTAGGCCTGCGGATTTAAGGCAGTAAATAAAATCATGAAAAATTAAAAAGCTATTTATAACAAATTACCTATATTCGACAAAAATTTTAAAAATATGAACAGAAAATCAATAATTACATTACTTTTAATAGCGGCTACTTTTACAGTAAACGCTCAAGCTAAAAAGAAAAAAGCGGTAAGTAAAACTGCAAAAACTACCGTTAAAATTGTATCACTATCTAGTTTAGATTCGGCAAGTTACGCCTTTGGTCAAAAAATTGCCGAAAGTTTAAAAGGCGAAGGAGTAGCGAGTTTAAATTATATGTTTTTAAATAAAGGCATGCAAGATGTGTTTAAAGGCTCATCATCAATGATAGAATCTCAAAAAAGCCAATACATTATTCAAGAATTCTTAACAAATAGTAAGAAATCAAAATTTGATAGCACCTTAAAGGCTGGCGAATTATTTTTAAAATCCAATAAACTTAAAAGTGGTGTATTTACAACCGCAAGTGGCTTGCAATACGAAATAATTAAGGATAGCGTTGGAGGTGCAAAACCAAAAGCAACCGACGAAGTTACTGTACACTACAAAGGAACTTTGTTAAATGGCAAAACTTTCGATAGCTCTTATGATAGAAAAGAACCTGCAACTTTTGGTCTAAATAAAGTTATACCAGGTTGGACCGAAGGTGTACAATTAATGAGCGAAGGCTCTAAATACCGCTTTTTTATACCTTACCAATTGGGTTATGGCGAACGTGGCGCAGGCGCTAACATACCACCTTATAGCACTTTAGTTTTTGAAGTAGAATTATTAAAAGTTGCTGTAGAAAAACCAGCTCCAGCACCCGAAGTTGCACCAAAACCTGAACCAGTAAAAGAAGCTGAGCCTGTAAAAGTTGAAGACACAAAAAAATCAAAAAAACAGAAAAAATAAATCCAATTTAACTTTATAAAAAAAGCCAAAATACAAACAATGTATTTTGGCTTTTTTTTTGAATACTGTTTATTTAAAAATAGCGTATATAACTAATATTTATGCAACTTTACATTTATACACTATACTATGAGAATTCCAGTAAATAGAAAACAAGTTTTTGTTTTGCCAGACCCTAAACGGGTTATTGCCCGTTTTTTTTTTAACGGACCCGAAAGAGCAACCGAAGTAGTAAAACAAATTGCTTTACTTACCGATGATGAAGTTTACAAAATAATTAGTCCTATACTGCAAGAGTTTTCTAAACGGCATCGCAATATAACCCGCATTTTAAATAGAAACGCCGATAAATTATGTGAGATTCTTAAATGTGAAGCCGATGCTATAAAACAACAACCCTTATACAGGAAATTATTAATAGGCTCTTATTTTACCCATGAATATTCTATAGAATCGGCAGCTTTTTTTAACCCCTCAATTGTTGATGATCCAGACCAATCAGATTTAGAAGAAGGCCAAAGAAGAATAATTATTAGCTTTAGAGCTGTTGGCGAAGGCCATATTTCATCTATAGTTTTTAGAAACGCATTGATAGATAGGCGAAACAATATTGATGTTTTACCAGCCGGCAGATATGTTGATGAAGCGGAAGTAATTAAAAACTTTATTTACACTAAAAAGTTTTTTCTCGAAAAAGCAAACGACTCTAAAATTGAACCTTCAGTTGTGCAATTGGTTTCTCCTTTGTTAGATGAGAAATTTGATTATAAAACTATTAAATCAATAGTGGATACTTGCAAAGCAACCACAACAGATCTTAAATTAAAAAAAGAGATTGATAAATTTTTGTCACTTGCCGATTCGTACCACGAAATAATATTCTCGCTAGATACCGATATATCTGACCGAATAATTTACCCAATATCCGATTTTGAAAGCAAAGGCATAGAAGATGCCCGTTTTGTAAAGTTTTTAAGAGACGATAATACTTTTATTTATTATGCAACGTACACCGCCTATGATGGCGAGCATATAATGCCCAAGTTATTAGAAACATCAGATTTTAACGATTTTAAAGTGAGGCCAATTTATGGCGAAGGTGCTAAAAATAAAAATTTCGCACTTTTCCCTCGAAAAATAAACGGAAAGTTTGTGATGCTTTCACGTATTGATGGCTGGAACAATTACATTATGTATTCTGATAGTGTAAACGTATGGGATAATCCTATTAAATTTCAAAGCCCCGAGTTTTTTTGGGAGTTTGTACAAATTGGAAACTGCGGTTCGCCTATAGAAACAGAAGCCGGTTGGTTGGTAATTACTCATGGCGTTGGTGCAATGCGTAAATATTGTTTAAGCGTAACTTTATTAAAACTTGATGACCCAACCATTGTAATTGGCCGATTAAAAGAACCAATTTTAATAGCCAATAAAGACAAACGAGAAGGTTATGTACCAAACGTAGTTTATTCTTGTGGCTCAATAATTAACAACGGTGAGTTAATTATACCATACGGCCTATCCGATTATTCATCATCATTTGCAACCGTTAATTTGGTTGCTTTACTTGCAAAATTATTAGAAAAATAACTTGCAAAATTTTGTACTCGAGAGGAGATTCGAACTCCCACACCCTTACAGGCGCCAGCCCCTCAAGCTGGTGCGTCTACCAATTTCGCCACCCGAGTATATTAGCATTGCAATTTAGCTTTAAAAAAACTACAAAAACAAATACTCTTATTTATAAATATTGTTTAACAAACCCGCCAACCTAATACCGCCTTGCAAAAGGCGTTTTTTAACAATTTCCGAATGATTAGAAAAATAATCGTAATCTAAATCTTTATTTTTTTCTACCTCTGTGTAAAGCTGTTCGCTAATTTTGTACGACTCATAAATCCATAAACTAAGTTCATCTTGTTGCCAGTTTTTTATATTCTCAACACTGGTATTACCAAAAGCTGTACTCATTTCTGTATATGAAAAGCCGTAATATTCTATCAAACCTGTGTCCCAAACGCTGTGTAAATTACTTTTACGGTTTAAAAATTTTACTTCAATATCGTTGCCTCCTTTATCAACTGCTCGGCTAACATGCATAGGTTGGTGTAAATCTCCCACTAAATGTACCAAAAATTTTAACGCAAATTTTTTCTCGTAACTAGTTTTTGATACATCTTTTAAAACCCTAATTTGAGCTAACACCGCCGTGTAAACATTGGGTACGGTATCGGTATTTAAAAAAGCAACAAACTGTTTATAGTTTAAACCTTCCGGAGCGTTTATATAATGCCATTTACTGGTATAATCAAACTCTTGGTAAGGGCGCAACTCATCGGCAAAAGTGGTTACTAAAGGTAAAGTTTCTGTTCCTAATAAGTTTTTTACAGCAAGTTTGGCTTTCGCCGATAAATTATTTTCGGCAATTTTACCAATTGTACGATGACCTATAACGCCCCACGAAAGTAAAAAGAAAGATAAAAATAGTGTGCAAACAGGTAAATAGTATTTTAATTTCATAAAATCATTATCAAGAAATAAATTTGCTTCAACTATACAAAGCAAGCAACAATTTATAACAAATGCTTATTTATTTTATTCTTTTACGCTTACGCGGATTTTTTCGTTAAAACCAAATTGATGGTTAGCTTTTTGTACCTTTAATTTCTACTAAAACAAAAGCTATGCAAAAAGGATTTTTTAAAGTACCTAAACCCGTAAACGAAACTGTTTTAAACTACGCACCAGGTTCGGCCGAGAGAAAATTGTTAAAAGCTGCAATTGCACAAGCTAGCCAACAGGTTTTAGATATACCCATGTACATTGGCAAAAATTTGGTTTATACCGATACCAAACGCCCCATTTCCCCTCCGCACAATCATAAACATATTTTAGGCTATTTTAGCTATGGCGATAAAAGTCACGTAAACCAGTCCATACAATCGGCCCTAGAGGCCAAACCCAATTGGGAAAACATGGCTTGGGAACATAGAGCGGCTATATTTTTAAAAGCTGCCGATTTATTTGCAACAAAATACCGTTACCAAATAAATGCAGCAACCATGCTAGGCCAATCTAAAAACGCTTACCAAGCCGAAATTGATGCCGCTTGCGAACTAATAGATTTTTTGCGATTTAACGTAAGTTATATGGCCGATATTTATAGTCAGCAACCGCCAATATCGCCAGCTGGGTTTTGGAACCGAACCGAGCAACGGCCATTAGAAGGTTTTATTTTTGCTCTTACTCCTTTTAATTTTACAGCAATAGCGGCAAATTTACCTGCCAGCTGTGCTTTAATGGGCAATGTAGTGGTTTGGAAACCTGCCGAAACTCAAATTTATGCCGCAAATATAATTATGCAGGTTTTTAAAGAAGCCGGCTTGCCCCATGGCGTAATTAATTTAATTTATGTTGACGGCCCCGAGGCGGGCGAAGTAATTTTTAACGATCCCAATTTTGCCGGCATACATTTTACTGGTTCAACGGCTGTTTTTCAAAACATTTGGAAAATTATTGGCAACAACATTCATAAATACAAAAGCTACCCTCGTATAGTAGGCGAAACTGGCGGTAAAGATTTTATTTTAGTGCATTCATCGGCCGATTGTGTGGCTGCAGCCGTTGGAATAGTTCGCGGCGCTTTCGAATACCAAGGGCAAAAATGCTCTGCAGCTTCAAGAGTTTATATTGCTCAAAGCGTTTGGCCAACTATTAAAACTTTAATTTTAAACTACCTTGCCGATTTTAAAATGGGTCCGCCTGATGATTTTAGCAATTTTATTAATGCAGTAATCGATGAAAAATCTTTTGATAAACTAACTAACTATATTGATGCAGCCAAAACCGATACATCAGTTGAAATTATTACTGGCGGAAACTACAATAAAACTGTGGGTTACTTTATACAGCCCACTATAATTGTTGCCCAAAACCCAAAGTACATTACCTTATGCGAAGAGTTATTTGGGCCTATTTTAACCATTTATATTTATGATGACGCTGATTTTGATAACACCTTAACCTTAATTGATACCACATCTAACTACGCTTTAACAGGAGCAATTTTTGCGCAAGATAGAAGTGCGATTGAGAAAACAGCATACATTTTAAGAAATGCAGCAGGTAATTTTTACATTAACGATAAATGTACTGGTGCCGTAGTTGGCCAGCAACCTTTTGGGGGTGCAAGGGCATCGGGCACTAACGATAAAGCTGGGGCTATGATAAATTTATTACGCTGGGTATCGCCTCGAACTATAAAAGAAACATTTAACCCTCCTGTAAATTGGGATTATCCGTTTTTGGGTAATGAAAAAGAGTAAGAAATACTATACCAAGTTATTCTAAATTAATTACCACTTTCATTAAAAAGCTCATTCAATTTTTCTTCAGTTAAACCATTTTCGTTTGCTTTTTTGCTTATGCGGTCTACAAATTGCCAAAATGTATCTGGTTCATCTGCAAATGACGTATTGATATACTTTTCTAAAGATTTTTCGATAGCCTTTTTTTTCTCAGAAGAAAAAACTTTCCATTGCTTTGCAGCAAGTGTGTTTACTTCAATTACAATTCGCTCCATAGCCATTAAATTTTATATTGTTAAATCTACAAAAAACCCTAATCAAAACTAAACCTTAAAAAATAATATTTAGGCTAAAATTGTATTTTTGTTTATTTAAACAAATTTATCCTTTTTACTCCTTAATAAACTATCTAAAAAAACAAGGCCTAACACCAAATCAATCATTAAAAAAATACGTAAAGCAATTGGATTTGCTAATTGATTAAAATTAAGTTTAATAGATAAATTGGGTAACTCAAAAGTGGAATTACTTTGGCTAATTGCGTAACCTAATACGATAAAAATAGAGATTCCGAAAAAAGCCGCAATTACATAAATAATTGCTTTATTAACTTTTGTTTTTAAAGCAATTGGGGCAATTTCTAAGTTTATTTTTTTCATTAAGTTTCTGGTAAAACTCATAGACGGTTCGTCAAGAGGCAAATCATTTAACAACATGCCGTTAATTTTTAATAATTCGTTATAAAGCTTTGTAAAACTTTTATCAGAAGCTAATTTTTGCTCTATTTCAAATTTTTCGACTGGGCTACAATTACCATCAATGTAGTTCCAAATTTGTTCCTCTGCTGTACTCATATCAAATCTTTAACTTCGTGTTTTAACAAATATTGCAATTTTTCTTTTAATCTAATTCTTGCTCGGTGTAATTTAACTTTAATGGTATTTGTTTCCATATTAAGTGTGTTTGCAATTTCTTCTAAACTTTGTTCTCCGTTGTAAAATAGCGTTATAATAACCGCATCGTCGGGCAATAACATTTTAATAGCTTGTGCTAGGTAAACATGAGCAAATTTTTTTTCAACTATATTCGCATCAAAATCAACGCTGGCAATTTCTAACACATTTTCATCATCATTAATTGAAGTTGTATTAATTTGATTTTTACGCAAGTAAGACATTGCAGTGGTGTAAGTAATAGTGTACAACCAAGTAGAAAACTTAGATTTTTGCTTAAAAGTTCCCAGTGCTCGGTAAGCTTTTACAAAGCAATCTTGTGCAATTTCTTCGGCATCTTCTCTGTTTTTTGCAAAACGGAGAGCCAAAGTAAATACAAAACGTTGGTGACGTTTAACTAAATGGGCATAAGCGGCGGTGTTACCTGCCAAAACTATGTCTATAAGTTCTAAATCCGTTTCTTGTTGTTGCATACTATAACACTATGACGTTTGTTTTTAAAACAGGTTACATACAATTACATTATAAAAATAAAAAACATTAAAATAGGATTGAGTGTAACCTAAAAAAATAATTGGTAGTCTTAATACCAACATACAGATTTAATAACAAAATTTTTAAACAATTTAAAACACACAAAATGAAAGAATTAGTTCCGATAGCACTATTTTTAGGAGCCTTTGCAATGGTATTTGGTATAAGGTATTTATTAAACAAAGAAAAAATGGCCATGATTGAGCGAGGTATGAACCCAAGCGAAAACAAAACCAACGCTCAACCATTTTTAAGCTTAAAATTTGGATTATTATTAGTTGGAATAGGAATTGGGCTTTTAGCAGCACTATTTACAGTTAGGGGGATTTTTGGTGATGTATTAACAGATGGTAAAGAAGGCCAAGCCGTAGCCATATATTTTGGATGTATTGGTGTTTTTGGGGGCTTAGGTTTAATAATTAGCTACTTAGTAGAGAAAAAATGGTTAGATAAAAAGTGAGATTAATATTTTAGGAGTTATTATTATCTAGTACTTGGAGCGGAGTGCTAATACTCGTAAAAACTATCAATTGGTATATTACTGAGATTTTGCGTATGGTATTTGTTTACCACCCCGCCCGTTGGGCACCCCTCCAAAGGATGGGAATTTTACCCCGAGATTTTATAATTGAAGGCTGCATCTAGGAATAACTTCAACGAAAAAACCTATAAGGTCTTAAAGACCTTATAGGTTTGTAAAAGAAAGAAATATTAAGATTAAACTACTTTTGCAACTTTCCTATTTGCAAACCACGCCTTTACTCTAACCCTAATTAAGTACATAGAAGGTACAACAATTAAGGTTAAAAATGTGGCAAAGCTTAAGCCAAAAATCATTGTCCACGATAGTGGCCCCCAAAAGGCAACGTTATCGCCACCAAAATATATGTGTGGGTTACCAGTACTAAATAAAGTGGCAAAATCTAAATTTAAGCCCACAGCTAATGGTACTAAACCTAACATTGTAGCAGTTGCGGTTAGTAAAACGGGGGTCATACGGGTACGGCCAGCTTCTAACATTGCTTCAAAAGCATCCATACCTTGGTCAACTAACAAATCGGCAAATTCTACCAATAAAATACCATTTCTAACTACAATTCCAGCCAAAGCAACTATACCTATTCCCATCATTACTATCGACATTTCCATACGGAATAGACTTATACCTAGTAGTACTCCAATAATACTAAATATAATTTCGCTTAAAATAATTAAAGGTTTACCTACAGAGTTAAATTGAATAACCAAAATAATTAAAATTAAGAAAAATGAGGTTAGTAGTGCACCACCCAAAAATGCTGCAGTTTCTTGTTGCTCAACCTGTTCGCCACCCATTTTAATTTGTACGCCTTCGGGTGTTCTAAATTGCTGTAACTCGTTATTAATATTAGATACCACTTCATTAGGGTTATAATCGCCCAATACATTTGAAGAAAGAATTATGATACGCTTTTGCTGTGTACGTTTTATACCGCCGTAAGTGTTTACATAATTAATATTAGCGAACGATGATATGGGTACTTGCCTAATCATACCACCCATTCCCATATCCCGATAGGTTATTTTAATGTTTCTAAGTGCTTCTAAACTATTGCGTTGTTCTTTTTGTGCTCGCAAATTAATTTCGTAATCTTCATCGGCATCTCTAAATTTAGAAATTTCTTTTCCGTACAATGCGGTACGAATTTCCATTGCAATTTGCCCCGTTGATATCCCTTCACGGTTTGCTCTTTCTCGGTTTATATCAAAAATAATTTCGGGTTTATTGTTTTGAAAATCAGACTTTAACTCCTCAACACCTGCAATATTTTTTGCTACTAAATAGCTTTGTAAACGTGTTGACGTTTGCACCAACGAGTCTAAATTATCGCCCGTAATTTCTATGCTTATAGGTTTTGCTGTGGGTGGCCCCGATTGTTCTTGTGTTACCGAAATTTCGGCCCCAGCCACACCCTTTATAGCTTTACGCATAGCTTCTAAATATTCGCTTGATCGTTTACCTTCTCGTTCGCCAAACTCAACAAATGCTACCGTAACCTTACCACGGTTGGGGTAATTGCCTTGGTCTTCATCTTGCGGATCGGTTACACCTACCGTTACGTTTGACAGTATAGATGATACATTTTGCTTACCCAAACTATCAACCACTCGGGTAACTTTTTTCTCAATTTGTTTAGTAACCTCGTTTGTATATGTTTGATCTGTACCGGTTGGTAATGTTAAATAAACGTAAGCAAAGTTAGGATCAGCTTCTGGGAAAAACACAAATTTAGGTTTCATAATGCCTGTAAAAATTATGGAGAAAACCAATAAACCTAAAGTACTACCCAAAATGGTGTAAGGCCTATGTAATGCCCAATTTAAAAACCTTGCGTATTTATTTTGCGCTTTAGGCCATGTATATTTTTGAAAATTTCGGATAACTTTCTCTAAAATAAAGTGCTGCAACAAGTAAAATAATGCTAATAATATCACAAAGTTACCAAAGCCAAAATTTATTATATAAGCAATTACTGCCGCACCTGCAAAGTACATCAATGTACGTTTTACTTTTTTATCGAAGGTTGGTTTATACACTTCATCGGCAGCGTGAGACTCCATAAAATCTACCGCAAAAACTGGGTTAATAATGTAAGCCACCACTAACGATGCTAGTAAAGTGATAATAAGCGTAATTGGTAAAAAGAACATAAATTGACCAATTACTCCGGGCCAAAAAGCAAGGGGAATAAAAGGTGCAAGGGTGGTCATTGTACCCGAAAATACGGGCAAAAACACTTCGCCGGCAGCCATTTTTGCTGCTTGTTTTATAGGTACTTTACCGTTATCGAAAATACGGTGGGTGTTTTCTATAACTACAACGGCATCATCAACTACAATACCTAATGCTAAAAGGAACGAGAAAAGCACAATCATATTCATGGTAAAACCTATTGAAGGCATTAGTAAAAATGCCACACACATAGATAGTGGTACAGATAATGCCACAAAAAATGCGTTGGTAATACCCATAAAAAACATCAATATTAAGGTTACTAAAATAAAACCTATAACAATTGTGTTTATTAAATCGTGTAGGGTTACACGTGTTTTATCAGATTGGTCGCCAGTGGTTACAATTTCTAAACCTTTTGGAAACTCTTTTGCCTTCATTTCGGCAAGTATCCCCCGTATTTTATCAGATGCTTCAATCAAATTTTGCCCCGACCGTTTTTTAACATTTAACGTAATAACATTTTTACCCCCCAACCTAGCAAACGATTCTTGCTCTTTAAAACCATCAACCACTTGGGCAATATCTCGTAAATAAACCGATGCGCCAGAAGGTGTTTTTATAATCGTATTTGAAATTTCGGTTGCGTCTTTAAATTCTTTTTTAATATTTAAAGTTCTACGAATTCCATCGCTAGGTACTGTACCACCCGATGCAGAAATGTTTTCGTAACCAATGGCTCGCTCTATATCGCCAAACGATATTTGGGTTGATGCCATTTTGTTCATATCCACATTAATTTGCACTTCGTTATCTAAAGCACCCACTAAATCAACTCCCGAAATTTCGGGCATTGATTCTATACGGTCTTTTAAACTTTTTGCATATTTCTTTAATGTTTTTAAATCATAATCGCCCGAAAGGTTAAGATACATTATGGGCAAATCGGCAAGGTTAATATCAATAACTTCTGGGTCTTCGGGCAGATTATTTGGCAAATCTTGCTTAGCTTTATCAACGGCATCTTTTATACGTTGCTTGGCATCTTTAATAGATACGTTTGAGTTAAACTCGGCAGTTATAAAAGAAAAATCCTGAAAAGAATTAGAAGTTACTTTTTTTAAACCTTGTACCCCCTTAATTTTTGTTTCTAATTGTTTAGTAACCAAATTCTCCATATTTGCAGGCGAAGTACCTGGGTAAATGGTGCGTACAAATATTTTGGGGATAGAAATTTCGGGGAAATTTTCTTTTGGTAAGCTATTATATGCAAAATAGCCAGCAATTAGTAATATTACTGTAAGCACATAAATAGCGGTTTTATTATCAATTGCCCAGCTTGAAGGGCCAAATTCTTTGTTAGTATCTTTCATCTTATTTGTTTTGATGATGTATTTTATATTTTTTTATTAAAGCTAAGTTCGACTACTAATTTTTTAAAAAATTGGGCGTTTAAACACGCTGTTCGCTGTATCTTTTTTTCTTCCCCTATTTTGCTCCCCCTTCGGGGGTTGGGGGGAATGGGGGAAGAAAAAAAGGATGCCGCTACCATCGTTAACGCAAATAAAAGCGGAACAATCCAACTTAGGCTATTAAAACTTTACCAAATCGCCTTCATTTAGGCCATTAAAACCTAAGGTTATAACTTTATCGCCTTGCTTAACACCACTTAAAATTTCGGCATTACCGTTATATATCCTACCAACTTTTACATTGGCTTTTACAACTTTAGCATCCTGCGAAAGCAACACAAAGTCGCCATTTTCTGATTTTTGAATGGCTTTTATGGGCACAGTTAAAGTGTTTGCTTTTTTATAATCTACAATCTTTAAAATGGCCAACATATTTGGTCTAAAATTAGCTTTAGAAGGTAATTTAACTTCAATCGAAAAACTTCGAGATGCTGGATCTATACTTTTTGAAGCAAATGCAATTTTACTTATTAATGAATCTGCAGCGTCGGGTATTAAAACTTCAACCTCATCGCCCATATCTATTTTTCCTGCATAAGTTTCGGATACTAATGCTTTTGCTTTTAAATCGGAAGCGTTTATAATACGAATACCTGGTACGCCTGGTTGTATAGCTTGGCCAATTTTCCAATCCATTAAATCAACAGTACCACTTATTGGAGCCTTAACTTTATACATAGCAAGTTGCTGTTTTACCAAAGCCAATTGTTTATCTAAACTTTGCTTTTGCGTTTTGGCACTTAAAAACTGCACTTCAGTACCAATTTTTTGATCCCAAAGATTTTTTTGACGATTAAATAAAATGGTGGCTAAATCTAACTGAGTTTCTACTTGTGCAATACTTTGTCTTAAAACGGCATCATCTAATTGTGCCAAAACTTGACCTTTGCTAACGTTTTGCCCAATACGTACCATAATATTGGTAATAACACCCGGCGTTTGTGAGTTTACTTGTACGTTTTGCTCGGCATCAACTTTACCTTGAATTTCAATGTAATTTTTAAATGTTGAAGCACTAACTTCAATTACAGAAACTTCTTTATAAACTTTTTCTTGCTTAGCGCCGATTTCGGTTTCTAACTTAGCAATACTTGAATTTATTTCGGCTTGTTGCTTTTTTAATTCGGCAAGTTGGGCTGTTTTATCTTTGGGTGCGTTATTACAAGCTGCAAATAATAAAGCGGTTAGTACTGTGAATAGTATTTTTTTCATTTTTTTATTTTTTTGGTGTTGATGATTTTTGTTGTTTTTTTATTTCGTTGTTGTTTTTCAATTGCTTCGCAATTTTTATTTATTGCTTCGCAATTGTTATTTATTGCTTCGCAATTTTTATTTATTGCTTCGCAATTTTTATTTATTGCTTCGCAATTGTTTTTGGGCGGCCACGAGGGCTCGCCCCTACTGTATGCGGCCTAATGCTTTGTCTAAATTCACTTTATTGGTTAATGCATCATACAATGCGTTAATATAATTTGTTTCGGCTTCTTTTACAGCTGTTTCGGCGGTAACAACCTCTAAACTAGAACCAACACCTTGTTCATATTTTACTTTTGTAACCCGTAAAACTTCTTGTGCCAATGTGCGGTTGCTTTTTTGATTTTCCAGCGAAGCTAAGCCATTTATGTATGCAGTTTGCGATTGATTAATTTGTAAATTAATACCGTTTTTTAAGTTAAATAAATCATTATCTGATTTTGTTACAACAAGTTTTGCTTGCTTTACGCGATAATACCTTTGCCCTCCACTAAAAATTGGGATATGTAGTTGTAATCCTATTAAGGTGTTAGCAAAACTTCTGTCATATAAATTACTAAACCGATTGCTTATAAAATCTCGTGTAACGCTTCCAAAAGCGGCTAAAGAAGGCAAGTATTGAGACTTGTAGCGTTTTAGGTCTAATTCATTGATTTTTTTTGAAGTTAAAGCTAAGGCATATTCTGGCCTACTTAAATAGGCTACAGTATCGGTATTTATCGTTTCTTTAGCGAAAGAAATATCTTGTATTTTTTGATTAATTACCAATTTTTCGCCAATAGGCATACCCATTTGAAATTTTAATAAATTTACATTTAAATCAAGTAATCTTAATACATTACTGCGTTCGGTATTAATATTATTCGACAAAACAGTTAACCTATCAACATCAATTTTTTCAGCAAAACCATTTTTTAAAAGTTGTTGTGTATCATTTAATGTATTTTGTAATCGATTAATGTTTGCATCTAATAACCCTAAACGTTCGTTTGCTATTATAACCGAATAATAAGCCTGTGTAACTGCAACGGCTGCTTCTACCTTAGTACGTGTAAGCGATTTGGATGAAAGCTCTTTAAACGTTTTAGCGGCTTGCAATCCCACCAGATAAGAACCATCAAATAATAACTGACTTATAGTAACGCTAGGACTTGATTGATACTGTAAAGCAAACTTAACAGGTATAAGTTGCCCGGCCTGTCCGCCAAAATTAGAACCATCCACCAAGGCTGTTGGAATATTTAAAAAATCCTGAAAAGTAAATTTACCATCTATTTGTGGTAAACCAATACCAATAGTTTCTCGTACCTTATATTTTGCTATTTCTTCGTCTATACGGCCATTTAATATAGCTGTTTGGTGTTCGTAAGTATAATTTATGCAGGCATCCAGTTTAAATATATGCACTTTAGAACTATCGGTTTGTGCCTTTAGTGTATGTGCTGTAAAACTTAAAACAACTGCTGCGAGTAATTTTGTAGCTATTCTCATATTATTTGTGGGTTTTATATTTGTTTATTAATACATGTCCGCTTAGGGTGCTAACGCCAAATAAGAAATGTATAGTTGTTTCTAAAATAACATCGTAAAGGCTGTGTTTACCACTACGAATTAAATCACACTCAAAACTCCAGTTTATTTGACTTACACGCAGTGTGGCTAAAATTTCGGTATTTATATCTTCTCTAAATATGTTTTCTAAAATGCCCCGTTCTAAACCTTTTTTAACCGTGTTGTAAACGTAAGTGTGATGAAAATTTATCATCAACTGATGAGCGTTGCTATGGTATTTTTGTAAATCGTAAAACATTGTTGGGTTTATACCAGCCAGCATTTCTTTTAAAAAATCCATACAAAAAAACACTTCTTCAATAGCATTCGAAGCTTCTTTTGTGCGTTCTGTCATTTGGCATTCATCGTTTTGCAACATCTTCGCAATTAACTTGTACACCAAATCATCTTTATCTTTGTAAAAAGTATAAATGGTTTTTTTAGACATTGAAAGTTGCTTTGCAATATCATCCATTGTCACACTTTTGATGCCAAATTTCATAAACAATTTCTCTGCTTCTGATAATATGTATTCTTCTGTATTTTCCATAGCACTTTTCGATTACAAAACTATGGAAACTTTTAACATTTCCAAAGTTTCCTAAAAAAATTTTATTAACAATTAATTTTTGATATAGTGGTAAAATTAATTATTTTAAATTTCTTTGTGTACTTGTACAATTTTATTTAGCATAAAGTAAAACCTTGTAAAAATATACCCTACATATCCGTAAACAATGACAAACGAAATTTTTATGCAACGAGCCATTGATTTGGCAAAACTAGGTGCTGGATACGTTAGCCCAAACCCAATGGTTGGTGCTGTTATTGTGCACAATGGTAAAATTATAGGCGAAGGTTATCACCAAAAATACGGCGAAGCGCATGCCGAAGTAAATGCCGTAAATTGGGTTTTAAACAAATATGTGGATGCCGAAAAACGCTTACAAGAAAGCACCATTTATGTAAGTTTAGAGCCTTGTAGCCATTTTGGAAAAACTCCACCTTGTGTAGATTTAATAATTAAACACAAATTAGCACATGTTGTAATTGGGTGCACCGATTTTAACCCAAAAGTAAAAGGACAAGGAATTGAAAAATTACGAAATGCGGGTATATCTTTAACTTATGGCATATTAGAAAAGGAATGCATAAATTTAAATAAACGTTTTTTTACTTCGATAAATAAACAACGACCTTATATTATATTAAAGTGGGCACAAACTGCCGATGGTTTTTTTGCGCCTCATGGCAATTTACAATATTGGATTACATCGGCAACAGCCAAAACTTTAGTACACAAATGGCGCAGCCAAGAAGATTGTATTTTAGTAGGCAAAAACACCGCAAAAATTGATAATCCACAATTAAATGTACGCTTAGTTAACAGCCGAAATCCAAAAAGAGCTGTAATTGACCGCGATTTAGAGCTGCCAAATAATTTATTTCTATTTGATAATTGTGAAGAAACCTTTGTTTTCAATCACTTAAAAACATCTATAAATGGTAAAACTAAATATATAGCAATTGAAGAATTTGATTATTTATTACCACAATATATATTATACCAATTGTATTTAAACGATGTGCAATCACTTATTATTGAAGGCGGTAGCAAAACATTACAAACGTTTATAAATGCAAACCTGTGGGACGAAGCCCGAGTTTTTACTGGGCAAAAACACTTATTTGATGGTATTAAAGCTCCCTCAATAAAAGGCGAGTTACTAAGTACTCAAAATATTGAAACAGATACTTTAGATATTTTTATAAATAAAACCATCTAAAACTATGGCTCTTCGCCAAAAACTGTGGATAGACTTTTAATAATAGATTTATTACCATTAAACAGGTGTGCGATTGGGGACGGCCTAGCCTGCCTGCCGGCAGG
>REAS01000081.1 GCA_004294495.1 Sphingobacteriales bacterium | reverse complement strand
CATACTAAGCCCAAAAACTTATTAACGACGACAGTTCACCTCTGCTTCCTTTTAAATTTCAGTATTATTTTTTACTTATGCAAACTAACGGTTAACGATTGCAGCGGCATCCTTTTTTTACGCCGAATCTCCCCGTTCGGGGGTCGGGAGGATAGATAAATAAAAAAAGATACAGCCCTTCCTTTGTCAGGATAAACTTCAAGCGTGTTACCTTCCTACCGGCAGGCAAGAAAAGCCCTAATCATTACTAAAACAACATTCTTTAATCGAACTCAGGTTAATAAGTTTAACAAATCTTGCTTGGTATTTATTTCATCTAATTTTTTGTCTTTACGCCAACGGGCTATACGCGGAAAACGCAATGCTATACCGCTTTTATGTCTCGATGATAAATTAATACCTTCAAAAGCTAATTCAAAAACCAACTCGGGTTTTACACTACGTACAGGACCAAATTTTTCTTTGGTATTTTTTTTTATCCAAGCATCAACCTCAATAATTTCTTTATCGGTAAGGCCGCTATACGCTTTTGCAAAAGGCACTAAAACGTCGTTATCCCAAACGGCAAAAGTATAATCGGTAAACAAATTGGCTCGCCTACCGTGGCCAGCTTGTGCATAAAGCATTACGGCATCTATAGTGTAGGGTTCTACTTTCCATTTCCACCAATTGCCTCGCCTACGGCCGGTTTCGTACACACTGTTTTTGTTTTTTAGCATCAAACCTTCGCAACCTAAAAGTTTAGCTTGTTGCCTTAAATTTTCTAACTCGCTCCATTTGCTAGCTGCAAGTGTTGGCGATAGTTTTATAATATCGTTAGGATACTGGCTTAATAAATTTTCTAAAATTAAGCGCCTTTCATGTAATGGTTTTTGTCTAATATCTTGGTTATTAAATTCTAAAATATCGTAACAAATTATGCACAATGGCACATCTAGCAACATTTTTTTAGATACGTTTTTTCGGCCAATACGTTTTTGCATCTCGTTAAACGATAGTATTTCCCCATCTTTAATTGGCAATATTTCCCCGTCTAACACGGTACCGTTGGGTAATTTGTTTTGTAAATCTTGAAACTCAACAAACTTTTCGGTCATTAATTCTTCGCCCCTGCTCCAACAATTTATTTCGTTATTTCTAATGATTAATTGCCCTCTAATGCCGTCGTATTTTCTTTCTATTTGCCAGTTGGTAAGGTCGCCTAAATCTTCAAAATCTTTATCTAGTGGGTAGGCTAAATAAAAAGGATAAGGTTTAGAAAAATCGGACTCGTTGGCATTATGTAGTAGGTTGGTTATGGTTTGCTGCTGAGGCAACCAATTGCCCATTAGTTTATGCGTAATAATTTTATCGTCTACATTATACACTTTTGCCAATGCCTTGTAAACCAATTGTTGCGATACCCCAATTCTGAAATTACCACTCAACAATTTATTAAAAATAAACAGTTGGTTAGGATCTAAATTTTGCCAATAACCAAACAACCATTCTTTTTTTTGATCTTCGGTTTGTGTAGCAACGTTTATTATTTCGTTCATTATTTGATGCAGTTGTGCATTATAACCATTTGCTGGTGATGATATTACTAGGCTAATAGTTTCGGATAAATCGCCTACAACATGGTAGCTTTCCTCAAATAACCAGTACGGAATTTGCGCCAACTGGGTTGCCCAAAGTTTTAAATCGGAAGTTTTAATGGGGCGTTTAGGACGTTTTCCAGTTAATAATGCAATTGCCCAAGTAGTGTTTTGTTCATCTTCATTATTAAAATATTGTGCAAGCGTCGTAATTTTTGCGTTGGTTTTTGTGGTTTGGTCTAACTGATTGATAAGGTCGCAGAAGTTTTTCATACCATTAAAATTTGTTTGTCATCTTGCCCACTTTCACCGGTATTTTGATTAACGCTTTCGCCTTCAAAAAGCGTTTCTACTTCAACAGCGTTCAATTTATATTGTTCGCGTAGCCATTTTGCGTAAATAGATTTGTAGCCATGGGTAACGTACACGTTTTCGGCTTTGGTTGCTAAAACAGCATAGTTTAAACTTTCCCAATCGGCGTGGTCGCTCATTACAAAACCCATATCTAAATTTTGACGCCTTCGGGCACCTCGCAACTGCATCCAACCGCTGCACATGGCAATTTTATAGTCATTAAACCTATTAAGCCAACTTGTACCCAGAACCGAACCTGTTGCTAAAATAATATGCGGTTTTAAACTATCATATTTGTAATCGGTGCTAAATTTTAGGTATTTGCTGTTATCAAAATCTAAAGCTTCGTTGGTTTGGTAAATGGTGTTGTGTAGTAAAATGGGTAAATCGGTTTCTAAACCTTTTAAAATGCGTTGCGCTTTGCCTAAAGCATAACCAATTAATACCGAGTTTAAACCTTCATTTGCGTTTTGTTTTACCCAATCGTTCATATTTTTGTTTACGCTTTCTCTTTCGGGGAAGTTGTAAATTGGCAGTCCAAAAGTGCTTTCGGTAATAAAATGAGTGCATTTTACAGGCTCGAAAGGTATCGTGTAGCCGTCTTGCTTTACTTTATAATCGCCCGATATTACCCAAATCTCATTATTGTATTCGAGCCTAACTTGCGCCGAACCAATAATATGCCCCGCTGGATGTAAACTAATTGTAACTCCATTAATTTTAATAGTTTGATTGTAAGGAATGGTTTGGATAGCAATGTTTCCTAAACGGTGTTTTAAAATGAATTCGGAATGGTTGTGTGCTAAATAATTTTTGTGGCCATAACGAGCATGATCAGAGTGTGCGTGGGTTATAATAGCGTAGTTTACAGGCATCCAAGGGTCGATATACACATCTGCTTGTGGGCAATAAATACCTTTTTTTGTAAACTTTATAAGCATAACGATTCAAACTTTTGTTGAATTAATAACTAAAAGTATACCAAATTAAGGAGGAATTTGTTTGGGGTTGATTTTAAAGGGTATAATTTTTTTAACCGTTGTCGAGGTTTACTACCTATCCAACGGTCAGCGACCTTGGAAACGGTTACCTTAAACGGTTTAGGTTTAACCGTCGACAAGGTTTTTAACCGTTGTCGAGGTTTACTACCTTTCCAACGGTCAAAATTTTCTTTTATTTAAAATAATATTAATTTTAAATTATGAAAAAGATAAATACAGAGTTAATGCATTGTGATAAAATTTACCATGTTTATAATAGAGGTAATAATGGAGCACCTATTTTTAAAACTCAGAATAATTATAGTTTTTTTTTAAAAAAATATGCGCTATACATTGAACCTGTTGCAAGTACATTTGCTTATTGTTTATTAGGCAATCATTTTCATTTGTTAGTTAAAATAAAATGCGAAACTGAAATTATATCCAATTCTCAAATTAAATATCCAAATAAAGTAATCGAATCAATACCACATTATATTAGCAAACAGTTTGCCCATTTGTTTAATAGCTATTCCCAGGCTTTTAATACCCAATTTAATAGAACAGGCAATTTATTTGAAACACCATTTCGCAGAATAGAAGTAAAAGAAACGGCATATTTTTTAAAACTTATTTGGTATATTCATTTTAATCCCCAAAAACATGGTTTTGTAAAAGATTTTAGAGAGTACCCATATTCATCGTACCACAGCCACTTATTGCAAACAATAACAAAATTAAAACGAAGCGAAGTATTGAATTGGTTTGGAGGAGTTGACGAATATGTAAGATTTCATTCCCTACAACTAGAAACCGCAAGTATTTCTGATTTTATAATAGAAATTGATTGAGGTTTAGCTTCCTACCTTGTAAAAAGTTCTTTTAATACACCTTGGGAACGGTTACGGTTTATTTCGTTTCGGATTAAGGTATTTAACTTTTGTCGGGGTTGGGCAACCTTTCCAACGGTCAGAGACCTTGGAAACGGTTTAGGTTTAAGGTTTGTAACCGTTGTTGAGATTTGGCAACGTTTCCAACGGGCAAAGACCTTGGAAACGGTTTAGGTGTAAGGTATTTAACCTTTGTCGGGGTTGGGCAACCTTTCCAACGGTCAAAGACCTTGGTTAAAGGTTTTTATTATAACCGTCGACAAGGTTTTTAACCGTTGTCGAGGTTTTACCCTAAAAACTCAAGCAATAAATCCTCGGCTTGTTTACAAGCAATTTCTAAATCAAAATTATTTAAAACAGTATCAAATTGTGGGGCGTATGACAATTCTTTTTCTGCCTTAGCAAAACGTTCGGCTAGTTTTTCTTTGCTATCGGTACCACGGCCAACTAAACGTTGTTGTAATACTTCTATTGATGGTGGTTGTACAAAAATGGCCAAAGCGTTTTGCTCAAACTTCTTCTTTAAACGCAAGCCACCCTCTACATCAATATCAAAAATTACGTGTTTGCCCGTAGCCCAAATACGTTCAATTTCGCTTTTTAAAGTTCCGTAAAATGTACCGGCATACACTTCTTCAAACTCCACAAATTCGTGTTTAGCAACTTTGTGTAAAAAAGATGGGGTACTTATAAAATAATAATCGTGGTTATTAACCTCCTGGCCACGTTGTGTACGGGTGGTAGCCGAAATAGAGAACGCAATTTTATCAGGATACTTACCTAATAAATGTTTAACAATAGTAGTTTTGCCCGCACCAGATGGCGCCGAAAATATAATTAGTTTGCCCTGCTTTAATGTGATATTATTGGGTAAAACCATTACAAAACGTTTAGTAATTGTTCTTTTATTTTTTCTAATTCTTCTTTCATACCCACAACCATTTTTTGTATATCGGCATTGTTGGCTTTGCTACCTATGGTATTAATTTCTCTGCCAATTTCTTGAGAAATAAATGCTAATTTTTTACCGCCGGCGTCCTGCTCTTTTAAAGTTTCAATAAAATAATTGCAATGGCTGTTAAGGCGCACCTTTTCTTCGGTAATATCTAACTTATCAATATAATATATTAATTCTTGTTCTAGCCTATTACCATCAACGTTTTCTTTACCAACACCATCGGCTAAAAAGCCTGCTAAACGCTCCCTAACTGCTAATATACGTTTAGGTTCTTGCAGTTCTATACCTGCCATAAAATCTAAAATATTGTTAATACGCAACATTAAATCGCTCATTAAAACATTTCCTTCATCAATTCTAAAAGTATTAAAATTTGCTACAGCTTGGTTAAATGTAAACAATACATCTTTCCATTCCTCTTCGCTAACGGCATTGTCATCGTATTTAATAACATCAGGAAAGTTTACGGCTAAAGCCATTAAATTTTCGCCTGTATCGCCTAAATCAGAAGCAATATTTTTTAATGTTTTGTAATAATGTGTTAGTAAGGCTTGGTTAATACCAGCGGCTTTTGTGGCTTCATCATTATTTTCTAGCGTAACTGTAAGCATTACTTTGCCGCGTTCAATTAAGCGAGCACACTCATTACGTAAAAAAAATTCTTTGTCGGAGTAGGCTTTAGGGAGTTTTAAATTAAGCTCTAAAAACTTACTGTTTAACGATTTTATTTCAACAGCATATCTGCCATTTTTAAACTCTTTACTTGCCTGGCCATAACCAGTCATTGATTTTATCATACGCAAATATAAAAAATTACGCGGAAATTTTGTTGGGGGCAATTATGAATCCAGGCCTAATTTATTAAAAATATCTAAAATTAACTTTGTAAAATCGTGGTTTAAGCAAGCATAGTCTCTTGTTTAGGTTTAAGTTAATCCCTCATCCATTTATAAAATAAACTTGAAAGCTGTTTTGTCAATTAGCCTGTTGCTAATATATTCAAATTAAATAAGTATTTAGTTTTTTGAAAAGGCAGATTTAAGTACTGAAAGTCAAGCGATACCACAGGCCTTTTGCAAACAAGCGATATTAATGGTAGAGTGGCATTCAGAAAAAATTTGCGAAGTAATTGGGTGTAAATCTAAAATTCTATTACAATTTGTTACCTGCTGGCAAGCAGGTAACTCGCTCTGAATTTAACCTGAAAAAGTAAGGGCTCTATCTTTTTTTAATTTATCTATCTCATTAGCGATTATGGCGGAGATTCGACATTAAAAAAGAATGCCTGCCGATTAGGCAGGTCGCTGCGATTTTTAGCGTAAAAAAACTTATAGTGTTGATAAACAGTAAATTGTTTGAAAACAAACAATATAACTCAGGTTATTATTCAAAACCCTAGAATTATGAAATCAAATTTGTGTATTGTAGACAAATTATCATTTAGCTAAAAAATAGCTTATGGCTTTGCTTTTATTTATTTGCCAAAAATTTTGATGGTGAAAATAACCGATAAGTTTATCTTAGGTATAGTTTGAGTCCGATAACAATTTTTTTATTTTCATGAAAACTTATGAACGAAATAGAAGGTAGAAAGCGAAACTTCTGGAAAATCATGTAATATTTGGTTAATAAATTTAATTATTTTTTAAAATTCTCAATAATTTAGGGTTATATTCAAACCTTACCTTAATATTAAATCCTCGAACGGCATACTATTAAACAGCACAGTATTTTTTGCTAGATTTAGAATTTTGCTTTAATTTAAACCATGTATTATAATAATGTTAATTATTAATCTAATTTATTGCAAAACCCTTAACTAAATTGGGTAATTGCTTTTAAAATTTAATTGCCTTATTTTCAGATTATTATAATTCTTGTAAAATATTTAGTTAAAATTATTTGTTTCTTTATGTTAAGTTCTGTTATATTTATATTAATTAACATATTTTAACAAACACACTAAATTATTCATTTTATGAGAAAAATTGTACAAAGTTTTTTCATCCTTATGCTGCTAACCATAACAGCATTTGCGCAAGAAAGAACAGTTACGGGAACGGTAACGGCAAAAGACGATGGCTTGCCTATACCTGGGGCAAGCGTAAAAGTAAAAGGTACTAACCAAGGCACCCAAACAAATGGCAGTGGCGTATTTAGCCTTAAAGTAACAGGCGATAATGCTGTTTTGGTAATTTCGTTTATTGGCAGTGCTACACAAGAGGTAAGGGTGGGTGCAGCTAGCACACTTACTGTAGTATTAGGTCAAAACGACAAATCACTTTCCGAAGTTGTGGTAACAGGTTATTCTACAAAATCTAAAAGAGCAGTAACTGGCTCAGTTACCGAAGTAAACGTTGACCGTTCAATGTCTCAACCCAATGCTTCCTTCGACCAAATGTTACAAGGGCAAGCAGCTGGTATTAACGTAAAATCAGGTTCGGGCCAACCAGGGCGTAGTGCCGATATTGTTATTAGAGGCAAAGGCTCTATTAATGGCTCAACAGCACCACTTTATATAATTGATGGTATTGAGTTAAGTGGGTTGGATTTTAGCACATTAAACCAAAATGATTTTGAAACCATTACAGTATTAAAAGATGCATCATCAACAGCTATTTACGGTTCTAGAGGTGCAAATGGCGTTATCGTTATCACAACTAAAAAAGGAAAATCTGGGGCTTTACGTGTAAGTTACGATGGGCAAATAGGCACATCATATTTACCAAAAAACCAATTAGAGTTAATGAATACTGCTGAAAAGTTAGATTTTGAGGAAAATATTGCGGGTAACCCTTACGGTTGGACACCAGCACAGTTTACAGAATTAAGAAAAGTTAACACTAACTGGAACGATTACGTATTTAGAAAAGGAAAAACACAAGCCCACAATCTTTCTTTATCTGGTGGGAGCGAAAAAACCACTTTTTATACCTCTTTAGGTTATTACGATGAAGAAGGTGTAACCATTGCAACAGGCATTAAAAAATACAATGGGCGAGTAAATGTTACCCATACCGACAAAAATATAAAGTTAGGCGCTAATGTATCGGGCGGATATTCTGATTACGTTGGTACACTTGAAGGTAACCAAGGTGTTGGCTCTCCTTTAAACACCGTTTTATGGGCTTTACCTTACGAAAAACCATACGACGAATTGGGGGGGTATGGTACATCATTTCAATTTCCTTATTGGATAAACCCTATTGAGGATTTAAAAGAAAATAAGAGAGGCTTTAACAGATTAAAAGGTACAGGTAATGTGTTTATGGAATATAAGTTACCTTGGGTAGAAAACCTTACTTATAAAATTAATATGGGAGGCGATTATAACCAAGAAGAAGAGTTTAGGCTTGTGAAAGATGGTACGCAAAGTGCCCTCCAAAATGGCGATGCCGCACCTTTTAGAGGAAGAGGTGAAATTAGAAATGGATTAGATAGAAGATTTAGATACACCATTACCAATAGCATTAATTATAAAACTAATTTAGATGCAGATGGTAACCATACGCTATCCACATCACTATATACCGAATTTTTAAGAAACACCGGTCGTAGATTTAATTTTGTAGGCTATGGTAATTTGGTACCACTGCCAAACGAAGCTGGTTTTGTTGCAGGTACAGCACAAAATGGTTTTATACCTACGTTTAACGGCAGTTTTCCCGAAAATAGTGCATTAATGTCATACTTTGGTACAGCCGATTACGCTTTCAAAAACAAATATTACTTTTCATTAAATGGTCGTACAGATGGTTCTTCAAAGTTAAGTCCAGAAAAACGTTGGACACAATACGGATCTGTTGGTGTGGGTTGGGTAGTTACTGAAGAAGATTTTTTTAAAGTAAAACCTATTAACTATCTAAAATTTAAAGTTAGTTATGGTGCAGTGGGCAATCAAAACGGAATTGGTCAGTTTCCTTATTTACAACAATATAACAGGGGGACATTAGTTGGTCAAGGCACTTATGCGGGTCAACTAGGCTTAAATATAAACAGGTTAGGGAATGCCAATTTAACTTGGGAAAAAAGAACAACCACAAACTTAGGTTTAGATATTGAAATGTTTAAAAGTGTGGTAAAAGCATCGGTTGAAGTTTATTCCAGTACAACCACTAATTTATACTTTAACCCATTTGTACCTAGTACCAGTGGTGGAAATGGTACATTTTTAACAAATGCAGGTAGTATGAATAATAAAGGTATCGAAGCTACATTAGGCGTTAAAATTTTTAACAAAAAAGATTTTAAATGGACAGTTGATGCAAACTACGCATACAATAAAAACACTATATTATCTTTACCAGATAACCAAGATTTACAACTATATTTTGGATCACAAGCTTTAAAAGTGGGTAAACCATTTAATAGTTTTTACTTGGTTAAATTTTTGGGTGTTAATCCAGAAAATGGTAGTTCGCAGTACTTAAAAGCCGATGGTGTAACTGTAACAGAAGAATATAGTGCCGCCGACAGAGTTGTATTGGGTACAAGCGATGCTCCTCATAATGCTGGCTTAACCTCAACCTGGAATTACAAAGGCTTAGAATTACAAGTATTTGGCGTGTTATCTACGGGTAATTATATTTACAACAATGCAAGAGCAAATGTTGAAAATAACTTATATACCAATTCGGGTTATGCTCGTTCTGGTTTAACCGCTTGGACAACACCTGGGCAGATAACTAATTTCCCTTCATTATCCGAAGCAACAGAACTAAATACTACAAGATTTTTAGAAAAAGGCGATTTTTTTAGACTAAGAAATGTTCAATTAGCATATTCTTTACCTAAAACTATTACTCAAAAATTAAAAATACAAGGTTTTAGAGTTTTTGTGCAAGGACAAAATTTATATACCAAATTCAAATTTCAAGGATGGGATCCAGAAACATCAGCAGCTAACGATGATGTAGATTTTTTAAGTTCATCGGTAAGTGGTGCGCAATATCCAGCTATGAAAAGGATAACCTTTGGCTTTAACGTAACATTCTAATTTAAGATATTATGAAACATACACATAAAATAATTTTTGCATTTATATTAGTGGTTTTTACTACAATATCTTGTAAAAAGCAATTAAATACCTCTCCAGAAGGAGCTATTGTTGAACTAAATAGCTTTAAGGCAATAAATATTGCATTAATTGGCTGTTACGATGGTTTTCAAAGCGATGGTTATTATAATAATCCGGCATCATCGGGTTCTGGTAGTGGTTGGAGTGCTTTGCCCGATTTAATGGGCGATGATATGATTGAGGTTACAACCAGTTTAGGTAACTGGAGAAGAGCATCTGAAATGACTTATTCTACCGATAACTCTATCGTTCAAGAAGTTTTTACAGCACCTTACGAAATAGCTTCAAGAGTAAATAATATTTTGCAAGCATTGGGTACTTATGAAAACGACCCGCTTGTTGCTGATGAAGCAAAAATTGTAAAAGCGCAATTATTAGCAATTAGAGCACACGTACATTTTGACTTGATGCGTTACATTGCTCCAGATTTTGGGCGAAATTCTACATCTTTGGGTGTACCTTATGTAACTATATTCGACCCCCAAAAACCATTTGCTAATTTACCTCCAAGAGCCACAGTAAAAGAAAATTACGATAAAATATTTGAGGACATAAATAATTCGATCCTATTATTTAGAGAAGCAGGAAATACTTCAAGTAATACTACTAGAAGCTTTATAGACAGCACAGTTGTTTATGCTATGAGAGCAAGAGTTAATTATTATGCTTCTGATTGGGCTGCTGCATCAAAAGATGCAGAGGTTGTAATTTCCTTAAACCCTTTAGCAAATGCCGCAGATTATGTTGCTATGTACACTACAGACGGCGAAGCCTCACCTCCAAGCGAAGTAATATGGGCCATACCTTCAGATAATTTACTTAGACCAGGTGGTGCAACAAATGGTAATTCTCCGTCTTATAGAGTTGCAGAATCATTGTTTACTTCTATTACATCACTAGGAGGGTCTTATGTTAACTCAGTAGTTATTAATTCAAGTGCACCCAATACCGATGGGTTTATAAGACGTAGGTTGCAAAAATATGCTGGTGTTAAAAGCTTTAAGGTTTATAGAACAGGTGAAATGGTTTTAATAAAAGCAGAAGCGCAACAGAAACTAGGCAATGACGTAATTGCTTTAGCCAGCTTAAACGATTTACGTACAAATAGAGATGTAGCAGTAGGCACTGAAACGGGTGCGGCCTTGTTAGAATCCATTTCTTTATTACGCAGAGTTGAATTATTAGGCGAAGGCCACCGTTGGTTTGATATTAAACGAACTACCAAAACCATAAACCGTACCGAATGTGGAGCAGATGGTTTTTCAATATCTAATATTTGTAACATAGCTCCAACATCTAAAGGCTGGGCTTTCCCAATACCTTTAAACGATGCTATTGCCAACCCTAACCTTGTACAAAACCCAGGTTATTAATATTATGCAAATAAAAAAGCCGTTCGCAATCTATTGCGAACGGCTTTTTTTATGCACAAATGTAAACGCGTTTCTATAAATTGTTTGCGATTAAACCAAATGTCATTATTGTATATTTAATTCAAACCACACAAAAATAAAACACAAAGCCTTCAAATTTAGGGCACTAAACAATTTAATTTCCTCTAAACACCAAATAATATAGCCATTTTGTTGCGAAACTTTTCATAAACCATTTTACTACAAAAAATACAAAAATCCGTTAATCCCATTCCCCAAATCCCCCCACTAAAATAACAACCACAAAAAATAAACCAACAAAACGCTTGCACTTATAACCGTCATTCGCATCATATTACTGTACGATGCCGCAGTTTCATTTTTTAAAATCTGCAAAAACCACCAGCTAAAAAAACCTAATACAGGTAAAGTTATCACACTAAAAACATAAAAATTTTGCAGTTGTTGCGCTTGTTTCCAGTACAAAAGCATCAGGCCACAGCCTAAAAAAAATATAATACCCGAAAACACAAACGAACCTTTAATACCCAATAAAATGCTCAATGTTTTATCGCCACGTTTGCCATCTTCGGCGTGTTGGTAAACCTGCGTTAACGGGTACGATGCCCCAATTAAGCAAGAACACACCACGCCAGCTAAGAAAACCATAGTATTAAATCTTGTATAAATATTGCCCACAGCATAGTAAGTAGCCACATAAATAAACCATCCTTGGAAAACAAATACCACCAAAAAACTAATTACTGGGTACTTTTTTAAACGAATAGCTGGGTGGCTATATGCTTTAGAAAGTGCATTATACAAAAGCACACAAAAGGCAAAAGGTACACTTAGCATCGCCGCTAAGGCTACCCCCAACCACTCTAGCCCAACTGCTAAAACATATAAATTACGTTCTATTTTTGGAGGGTTTTTTAACAAGGCTATACTGCCTTCGTCTTTATCAAAATAACTATTGTATGCATTGCTGGCAGGGTAAACTAATAAATGCCAAACTATAAAAACCAATACGGCATGCAAAGCGTTTATGTTTTGGGTTTGACTTAATGCAAAAATATAAACGGGCAATAATAGCAACGAAAACGGTAAACGTAAATGCAATAAGTTAGCTTTGGAAAAAATGGTCATTGTTTTTTGGCTTCTAATTTGTAAAGCAAATAAATATATATAAAATTAAAGAATGAGTAGCGTAATATCGGCAATTGGTACAAGTAACCCTGTAAATAAATTTGCGCAAAGTCAGATTTTAGATTTTATGAAAGCGGCACACCAATTAAGTGGCGATAACGCTAGGCGGTTAGAAAAACTTTACCACGCATCGGCCATTAATTTTAGGCACTCCGTAATTTCCGATTTTGACAAACAAGCGGGCAATTTTACTTTTTTTGGTAATGATGCAGGTTTAATGCCCGTACCAACAACAGCCCAACGTGGGCAATTGTACCAACAAACCGCTATTAATATTAGCCTTACGGCGATAAATAACGCAGTAAAAAAACTGCAAAACTTTAATTTAAAATCTATTACCCACCTAATAACAGTAAGTTGTACAGGTATGTACGCCCCGGGCTTAGATGTTGAAATTGTAGAAAAATTAAACCTAAACCCAACTATTGAGCGTACTTGCATAAACTTTATGGGTTGTTATGGTGCGTTTAATGCTTTAAAAATTGCCGATTATATTTGTAAAGCCCAACCAAATGCTACGGTTTTAGTGGTAAGTGTTGAGCTTTGTACGCTGCATTTCCAAAAAGAAAACACGTTAGATAATTGGCTTTCTAACTCCTTATTTGCCGATGGTGCTGCAGCTGTTTTGGTGCAACATGAAGATTTTGCAAGTGAAAAACTATTTGAAATAAAAGCTTTTTATACACAATTGGTAAGCAAAGCCCGCAACCAAATGGCTTGGGAAATTGGCAACCATGGTTACCAAATGCAGCTAAGCAACCAAGTGGCCAAACAAATTAAAGCCGAAATTAAAAATGTTGCACAAACGCTTCTAAATAAATTAGATTTGGCTTTGGCCGATGTTGGGCAATTTGCCATACACCCCGGAGGCAGGCGAATTTTAGAAGTTTGCGATGAAGTTTTTAACCTAGATATACACCAAAACCAACATGCTTACAACGTATTACGTGATTATGGAAATATGTCGTCGGCAAGTGTTTTATTTGTTTTAGATGGATTAAGCGATACTTTAAAAATGAAAAACAAAAGCGAAAATGTGTTAAGTTTTGCCTTTGGTCCGGGTTTAACTTTCGAAAGTATGTTGTTACATTATGATGCCTAATTTTAACCACCGCAGTACCGAAATAGAAATAATGGACGATTTTGCGTTGCCCAATAACCAAATACACCCAGTTTTAAAAGAACTGCAAACCATAAACAAATTGCTGGGCGGGTTCACTGTATTTTATGATGCCTTTAAAAAAGTAAAATTGCAAAATGGCGATAACATAAGCGATTGGGGTTGTGGCGGAGGCGATAGCCTGCAAGTTTTAAACCAACACTTTACTCGCAAAAACCAACACCTTAATTTTACGGGTATAGATGCCACACCAGCTGCAGTAGAATTTGCACAGCAAGCCCATCAACAACATAAAAATATATGTTTTTTATTGGCCGATGTTTTAAAAACCAATTTTAAACCCGCCCAATTTGATGTAGTTATCAGCAGCCTTTTTACTCATCATTTTGATGATGAAAGTTGGGTTTTGTTAATCCAAAAAATGGTTTATGCCAGTAAAAAAGCCGTTGTAATTAACGATTTGCACCGCCATTGGTTTGCTTATTATTCTATTGGTTTGCTTACGCAATTGTTCTCTAAATCGGCAATGGTAAAAAGCGATAGCAAGCTTTCTGTTTTACGAAGTTTTAAACGTAAAGAGTTAGAGGTTTTATTGCAAAAAGCTGGTATTTATAGCTTTACTATAAAATGGATGTGGGCTTTTAGATGGCAAATTATTATTTACAAATAATATAAGATAGTAAATGTCTTATTAAACACAATAACATTATATACAAGTTTATGAGCTTAGCGACCTTTGCGTAAATCTTTGCACACTTTGCGGTAAAATTTTTTATTCATTTTTTTACCGCAAAGCACACTAAAATAAAACGCAAAGTTCACAAAGCTGGGCTCATAAAATGCACTATTACCAAAATATTTATCAAAGAAATTTAAAGGAAAGTTTCAATTACAATTCTTAAAATCAGCTATAAAACGAGTTTAAATTTAAAATACCTTTTCAATGGCAAAACCTAATATAGTAATAATTGGTGGTGGCTTAGCTGGTTTAATAAACGCCATAGTTTTAAGTAAAGCCGGTTTTGAAGTTACCCTTATCGAACGAAAAAAATACCCCTTTAACCGTGTTTGCGGCGAATATGTGAGCAACGAAGTGTTACCTTTTTTAAACGGATTGGGTATTAATCCGTTAATTATGGGTGCTGCCGAAATAAACACTTTAAAAGTAACATCGGTAAACGGCAACTCGCTAAACCAAAAATTAGACTTAGGCGGTTTTGGCTTAAGCCGATTTAAGCTTGATGAACTACTTTACCAAAAAGCCTTGGCCTACGGAACAAAATTTATACTGGAAACTAGAGTACATGATGTAACTTTTAAAAACGAAAAATTTTATATCGCTTTGGCGGATAAGCAACCCTTACAAGCCGATTTGGTAATTGGAAGTTTTGGCAAACGCAGTAACATAGATCAAAAATTAAACCGCAAATTTTTTTACCAGCGCAGCCCGTATTTAGGAGTTAAGTATCACATAAAAACTCAGTTTCCCAATAATTTAATTCAGTTAGACAATTTTGAAGGTGGTTATTGTGGCATCAGTAAAATTGAAGACGATTTATATTGTCTCTGTTATCTTACCAAAAACAGTCAATTAAAAAAACACGGTAGCATCCCAGAAATGGAAAAAATGGTGTTGCATAAAAACGCACATTTAAAACATATTTTTTTAAACTCGGATTTTGTGTGGCAAAAGCCCGAAACTATTAACGAAATTTCTTTCGAGCCAAAAACCACTATCGAAAACCATATTTTAATGAGTGGCGATAGTGCCGGTATGATAACGCCACTTTGTGGCAACGGAATGGCAATTGCTATTCATTCGGCAAGTTTGCTTAGTCAATGTATTATTAAACACACAGCCGCAGGAATTACCCAAATTAGTAGAGGAAATTTGGAAAAAGAATACACACAATTATGGCAACAAAATTTTGGCAATCGGTTGTTTGTTGGTCGTAGTATTCAACGGCTGTTTGGGAGTAATACGGTATCTAATTTAGCGGTGGGTTTGCTGGGTAATTTACCTAGTGTAAGCGGGTATCTGATTGGTAAAACCCATGGTAAGGGCTTTTAGGGGGTTGGGTTTTATTATAGAAAAGAAATAATTTTATATTGAAACTAATAATTTAAACCTACACCAAAACCTACTCCCATATCGCTATCGTAATATGTGGATTAATAATTTCATTAAAAATAATAGGGCATTTATTTTTTTCTTTTTCCTTGATGAAAAATAAACAAAAAATCCTGCCTACCGGCAGGCAGGCAAGGCTGGCTATAATTTGTCTGGTAAGCTCAA
>REAS01000080.1 GCA_004294495.1 Sphingobacteriales bacterium | reverse complement strand
GATTAAACAGAAAAAACCCTCGAAATCACAAACCTAAAAAATTGTACAATATGGTGTATAAAAGAATATAGATATTGCTTAAGTAAACGACATTGAATCTTAATCTACGTCTTTTATGTTAAACAATATTAAACACCAGAGGGCATACGATAATAAAACCAAAAAAAATACGCTAAATCACAAACCCATAAAATTGTATAGTATGGTGTATAAAAGAATATTAAAATTTATTAAGTAAACCATCTTGAATGATAAAAAAGTATTAATTTTTCTAAAAACTATAAATTTAAATAGCTTAAAAAAAAAATTTTTTAGAAACCGTGTTTTTACTAACTTCGAACATAAATTTAAACATTTAAAAAACACACATATATGAAAGTTACCGTAGTTGGAGCTGGTGCAGTTGGTGCAACATGTGCCGATAATATTGCTAGAAAAGAACTTGCCGAAGAACTTATTTTATTAGACATTAGAGAAGGTTTTGCCGAAGGTAAAGCCATTGATATGATGCAAACAGCTGCATTATTAAACTTTGATACCAAAATTAAAGGCGTAACAAATGATTATGCTGCTACTGCCGACTCTGAAGTTGTAGTGATTACATCGGGCTTACCTCGTAAACCAGGTATGACACGTGAAGAACTCATTGGCACCAATGCAGGTATTGTAAAATCGGTTACCGAAAATATATTAAAATACTCGCCAAACACAATTATTATTGTGGTATCAAACCCTATGGATACCATGAATTATTTAACCCTTAAAACTTCTGGATTACCTAAAGAACGCATTTTAGGTATGGGCGGCGCTTTAGATTCGGCAAGGTTTAGGTACTATTTAAGTCAAGAATTAGGTTGCTCGCCTGCCGATTTAAATGCAATGGTTATTGGTGGCCACGGCGATACAACCATGATACCTTTAATAAACCACGCAACTTGGAACAGTATACCTGTAACACACTTTTTAAGTAAAGAGCAGCAAGACAAAATTGTTGCAGATACAATGGTTGGTGGTGCTACTTTAACTAAACTAATTGGCACTTCGGCTTGGTACGCACCAGGTGCAGGTACTGCAGCAATGGTTGAAGCTATTGTACGCGACGAGAAAAAACTAATTTCATGCGGTGTTGCTTTAAATGGCGAATACGGTCAAACTGATATATCATTAGTTGTACCAGTTGTATTAGGTAAAAACGGTTGGGAAAAAATATTAGACTTTAAACTTACAGCCGATGAGCAAGCAACTTTTAACAAAAGTGCCGATGCTGTACGCAATATGAACCAAGTTTTAATTGACGATAAACATATTTAATTTTCAATTAGTTAAGATTTAAACAATTTAAATCCTTGAAAATTATAAAAAACCGATACTGTTTAATAACGGTATCGGTTTTTTTATAATATCTTAATCTACCGAAACATAAATCCCAATTCATTATACAATTTTTACTTTAAAAGTTCCCCCAAAGGGTTTATTTAAAAATTTAAACGTTCATCGGTTGGGGTTGATTCTGTTTCGCTTTTTTGATTTTGGTATTGGTTACAATCTAAGGTAATGGTATTACCTGTTTTAGGGGCTGTAAAATCGTTTTTGGTAATTTTTAGGCTGGCATCGGCATAAACTTTTTTCATAAATAAGCCAAAAATTGGTAGCGCAGTGTTTGCACCTTCGCCTAAATTAGTGCTTCTAAAATGTATATCACGGTCTTCGCAACCTGTCCAAACACCCGATACCAATTGTGGAGTTATACCCATAAACCAACCATCCGAGTTATCGTTAGTTGTACCCGTTTTACCACCAATTGGGTTAAATAAACCATATTTATATTGTAACCGGTGGCCTGTACCTTCTTGCACCACGCCTTTTAACATGTACGTCATAGCATAAGCTGTTTGCTCGTTAAGGGCAACAACAATTTTGGGCTTACGTTCGTATAAAACGTTGCCGTTTTTATCTTCAATGCGGGTTAGGTAAATGGGTTCTGTCCAAACGCCTTTATTAACAAATGCACTATAAGCTCCCGTCATATCAAAAACCGAAGCATTAAAGGTACCTAAGCAAATAGAGGGAACCGCTGGTACATCGGTAGTAATACCCATTCTTTTTATCAATTGGGCAACCACTGTAGGTTGTACTTGTTTCATTACCCATGCAGTAACATAATTTTGCGAATTTGCTAAAGCTTTACGAAGTGTAATTGTGCCTGGAATTGGATTGTAAGCTCGGGGTGTCCAAGGTTCGGTACCATAACCATCAATTGTTACTGGGGTGTTACTTACTTTATAACATGGCGAAAAACCATTATCAATACCTACTGCGTATGTAAAAGGTTTAGCGGTAGAGCCTACTTGGCGTGTTCCCATTTGCACTTGGTCGTACTTAAAATGTTCGAAATTTATACCACCAACCCATGCTCTAACTTCGCCGTTTGTTGGGTCCATCGTCATCATGGCATTGCGTAAAAACATTTTGTAATATTTTATCGAATCCATTGGTGTTAGCGTAGCGGTAATATTACCTTTCCAACTAAAAAGTTCCATTTGCTGTGGGGTGTTAAAATCTTGCTTAATTTCTTCTTCGGTTTTACCATCTTCTTTTAGTGCTTTATACCTTTCCGATAGTTTCATACCTTTTATTAACAAATTTTCGTGACCTTTAAATGGATTTTGATTTTGCCAATGCTTTGTAAATTGTTCTTGCAAATTTTGCATATACTCTCGCTGTGCTTCCTCGGCATATTGTTGCATTTTAGAGTTTATGGTAGTATAAATTTTTAAGCCATCTCTATATAAATCGTAAGGTGTGCCATCGGCTTTGGTAATGGTTAAATCTTCAAAAGTTTTTTGAATATCTTGTTTTAATATAGCTCTAAAATAGGTTGCCATACCTTCGTTATGCGATGATGGATTAAATTTTAAGCCTAAATCTTCCTTTTTCAATTCTTCGGCCTCGGTTTGTGGAATATAGCCAGCATCGGCCAATTTGGATAATATTAAGTTTCTACGCTCTAAGGCTCTTTGTGGGTTGCGAGTAGGCGAATACATAGATGTACCTTTTAGTATGCCAATTAATACAGCTGCTTGGCTGGGTGTAACATTTTTTGGCGTAGTATTAAAATAGGTTTTAGTGGCGGCTTTTATTCCATAAGAGTTATTACCAAAATCAACTGTGTTTAGGTACATAGTTATAATTTCTTCTTTGGTATAATTACGTTCTAACCTAACGGCCACAATTAGTTCTTTTAACTTTTGAGGTATTCTTTTTAATAATGATTTTTGTCTTGCTTCTTTAGAAAATAGGTTAAGTGCCAATTGTTGTGTAATAGTACTTGCACCCTGTTTTTTACCAATAAGATTATAAAATATAATGGTAAATGTGCGCCTAAAATCAATACCAGAATGATCGTTAAAACGAGTATCCTCGGTTGCTATTAAAGTATTGAACAAAATTGGATTAATATCTTGGTAATGCACATTAGATCGGTTTTGAGAAAAATAATTACCTAACTCGGCTTTATCTACAGTGTATATTACAGATGCTTGGTTACTTTTAGGATTTTCTAAATCGCGAAATGAGGGTAGTTTACCAAAAAGTCCTAACCAAGTACTACCAATAACAAGCACAATAAAAGCAAAAAAACCAATAATAATTTTCCAAAATATTTTGTTGTAGCTTTTAATATCAAGCGTTGTTAAATTAGTTTGCTGTTTCATTATTTTGCTTCTTTAAGGTATTTTAAATATTGGTCTAAACCGTTTTGCGAACTTATCAGTTTTAAATTATCATCAGATATTATAAAAGTGTTGTATTTATAAGCGGGCATTACTATATACTCGTTTATTTTTTCTTTAAAATTATCTAATACCACCTTGGTTCTTTCTTTACTGTAAAACTCGCCTTTTACAATAATTAATTTGCTTCCTTTATCAAACTCCTTAATTACTATTGTTGTAGATTCGGCACCAAATTTTGTTAAAAAATACTTGCTTACTCCCGCAAAGGATTTAGCAATATTTAACGATCTATCTAACACATTAATTACGATAGCTTGTTTTTGTCTAACCCAGTCTTCAAACTTAATTATAGCTGGTTTAAGCGTTTCTGGTTTCTTTGCATCATTAGGTTGAACTGGTTTTGCCCCAGGTAAATTAGCCGGATTTGTAACTTCATCTTTAGGGTTGGTAGTTATTTGATTTGTAATTGATACCTTACGCTTTTTGTCATTTTTGTCATGATCAATGGCCTTGCTTATAACCGGCGCTGGTTGAATATCTCGTTCATAATTGTACTTAACCACTTTCGGACTAACATACCTTTGTTGTACAGGTAAATTGCCATCCTCTAAAGGCAATGCCACCAATGCAAATGTTCGGTTATCAAAAATGGTTTTATTTTGTTTTATATAAATAATTTGTTTAAGTACCGTTGGTGTAATGGTAGAATCACTTGTATAAGTTTTGGTAATGTTTTCTAATTGTGTTAAAAAAGGATTAATATTTTGTGTGTAGCCCGTTGCCAATGCATTAATATATGCAAATTTTGGAGGCAACAAATTTGTACTATCGACTTTAAAGATACTATCGGCTGCCGCAATTTTTGAAATAACATCTGTATATTTATTTTGAGTATATAAATCGTAAACAGTTTCGTAATAAGTATTTAATGCCGCTAAGCGTAACTCTTTTGTTTTACCAAAATCAGGGTCAATAATTGCTTTTGCAAAATCGGTTAATGGGTATTTTTCTAACAATAATTTTTTATATTCTTCGGCTTTAGCATTATCGGTTGGGGTGTACAAACGATACAATTGGTAGTAAATACTTGCGGAAAAATTAGTTTGAGGGTATCTTTTCAAAACCTCTTCAAATACTTTTATGGCTGCTTTTTCATCGTTTAACACATCTTTATAAAAATTTGCAATCTCGTAAAGAGCTGTTAAAACTTTTATATTTGCCTTTTCTTTATCGGCTGGTAAAAGTGGCACATCACGTAAATAGTTAGCTTTTAACGAATCGGGATTGTTGTTTTTGACACTTTGGGTGATTTCGGTTGGGGCATCGGGGTCTAAAATATTGTTGGCCAATGCAACAGAGTTTTCGGCAACAGCACTTAAACGCCAATTATCAGTTAACTTACGTTTGCCCCAACGGTTAGTAAATTCGTTTATACCTTGGCTTGTTGCGCTTGAATTGTTAAAATAAAACACTCCGTTACTTTTAGTTTTATTATCGAAAGCATTGCTGCTTGGTAGCAATTGTACGTTTGATAGGGAATCTTTTTCACGAACAGCTTTAATTTTTAAGGCTATCATTGCGTTAATTTTTTTTGTTCTTACGCTATCGGGCAAAGCGGCAAGGGCAAGTAAAGTATCGGTTTTATCTACAATTTGCATTCTATCGGCAAGGTATTGCAAGTTTTTTGCTTTTTTCTCTACCAACTCGTACCCAATATAATCTTTTGGTAAAAACTGTAAGGTACTGTCATAATATACTTGTGCTTTCACATAATTTTTTAAAGAGTCGAAGTTTATTTCTGCTAATTTTAAGCTAGATAACCCTTTTTGCTGCTCACTACCCGGATTAGTATCTACCGATTTTTTAAAATTTTGCAAGGCTAAATCTAATTTACCTGTTTGCAGATACGCCATAGCTATTTGGTAATAAATTTGGTCTATATATTCAAAATTTTTATCGTCTTTAATTAGCTTTTTTAATGTGGCAATTTTATCGAAATTTTCACCCTTTTGGGCTTCTTTTACTTTAATACGATATAAGTTAGCAATAAACGAAAGCTCGAAAGATGCGTTACTTTTTACCACTCTGGTGTAATGGGCAAAAGCATCGTTATTTAAACCTACATTTTCTTCTAACTGTGCTAAAATGAAAGTCCATCTTATAGTGTCGAATTTGTTTTTAGATAATTTTATGGCTTGTTTTAAATATTTAATTGCAGTTTTATCATCGTTATTATTTACAGCTGCCTGTGCTAAAGTGGCGTTTAATATACTTTGGTGCATTTTACTTTTGGTAACAATTTGACTAGCAAGGTTTAGTAACGAATCGGCTTCGGGCTGCCTTTGTATAGCCATATTAGTTTTAGCGTTGCAAATTAAAGCCTCTAGCCTATTGTTTGCTTCTTTTTTACCCGTATAGTTTAAACTTACATAATCAAAATACTCGGCTGCATTAAAAAAATTGCCTTTATAATACTCAGCCTTTGCTAATAACAGATAGGCATCATCAACCCAAGTGCTCGCACTTTTTTCAAGAGCAATGGTGTTGGCTCTTTTAATAACTTCGTTTAAATTGGTTGTTTGCTCTGATGCAGTTTTTTCGGTAGGTACAGGGTAAACCTCTAGTAATTGGGTGTAGTTTTCTACATTAGTTTCTTTAATTTTAGTTTCGCTTTGGCTAAACGCTTCTTTTGCATTAAAGTAAATATTGTAATGTGCAGTAAGCGTTTGAAACTGCCTACCTATATAACCAGGGTTTTGCGAAGTACAAGCACTATGGATAAATAGTGTTAAAATCCCCGAAAGGGTTATAATACAATTTTTTAAGTTTAATTTCGACACAAATTTTTATTTATAATTATAATTACGAGTAAACCTGTTTTATATTGTTTTAGAATAGCCAATAAAGGTATCAATTAGCAGCAAATTTGACTCATTAAAATGTAAATACTTATGTACTGCCAATTTTGATTTATCAATTTTAATTATATGACTTTAAAAAAAAATACAGATACAAAAAACAAAGTACAAAACTATGTTAAATACTCGGGCATGGTTTTTCAAATGATAGGTATTATTGGTTTATTTGCCTTTATAGGTTACAAATTAGACAATTATTATCAATCAAAAACACCTATTTATACTGCATTTTTAAGTTTAACAGGTGTTCTAATTTCGCTTTACACTGTTATAAAAAGTTTGAAACAGAAGTAGAAAATGGAGTTTTGTTTTACATATTTAGGCAGTCAATAATAACAAAACCGTGTTTAGTTGGTGTATTAAAAAAAAATACAATTAACCTAAATCCGATTAGCGAATATTTACTTAGTAATGATTAGGGCGTTTTCTACCTGATGGTAAGCAAGTTAACTCAATCGGTGTTTCTTTTTACTAAGAAAGGGTAACTTTTTTTTTCATTTAACCCTCAAGGGGGATTTTACCGTATTCCATCTTTGGTTTCAAACAAAAAAAGATGCCACTGCGATAGTTAAGGCTAGAAATGCATTATAAGTCTAACTAACAGTAAATTGTATAATAATTTACCTTCGAACCTAAGTTTTTTAGGAAATTAAGCTTTATAAAACCAATGAAAATAACACTTTAAAACGGACTGTCATCATCACTCTCATTACCCCAATTTGGTTTTAAAGTAATACTTTCGAACTGTGTTGAAGGTGCTAAACCACTAAAAGGGTCGGGTTGTGTATTGCCACCGCTACCGTACGATGGTTCTAAATCGGTAAATTTAACATATTTACCCACAAACCTTAGGGGCACTGTACCTGTTTCGCCGTTACGGTGTTTTGCAATAATAACTTCGCCAATACCAACAGTAGAGTTTCCATTTTCGTCTTCTGTTAAGCCATAATACTCGGGGCGATATAAAAATAACACCATATCGGCATCTTGCTCAATAGCACCCGATTCACGTAAATCCGATAACATTGGGCGTTTTCCGCCGCTGCCTGGTCGGTTTTCAACCGCTCTACTTAATTGCGAAAGGGCAATAACAGGTACTTCTAATTCTTTTGCAACTTGTTTTAAAGCCCTAGAAATGCTACTAATTTCTTGCTCTCTGTTACCACTTTTACCATCAGCTCGGCCTTGCATCAATTGCAAATAATCAATAATAATCATTTGTATATCGTACTGGGCTTTTAACCTTCGGCATTTTGCTCTAAACTCAAATATGTTTAAGGCCGGTGTATCATCAATAATTAGTGGTGCATCATTTAACGACCCAATTTTTGAAGTTAGCTGTTGCCACTCCCAATCCATTAAATTACCTTTTCTAATTTTTTCTTGCTCTATTTCGGTCTCGCCCGATATTAAACGGTTGGTAAGCTGTACAGATGACATCTCTAACGAAAAAACCACTACCGGCTTACCAAATTGAACTGCTGCATTACGAGCACAACTTAACACAAAAGCAGTTTTACCCATAGCTGGGCGGGCGGCAATAATTACCAAATCCGATTTTTGCCAACCATTAGTCATTCTATCTAATTGCGTAAATCCCGATGGCACACCCGTTAAAGCATCTTCTTTTCCTCTAAGTAGTTCTAATTGTTTTATGGATTCTTTTAGTAAGTCATCCATTTTACGAGAATCTCGCCTTAAATTATTTTGCGCTATTTGAAACAAGTTTTGCTCGGCATAATCTAATAATTCAAAAACATCGCTGGTATCTTCGTACGATTGGTTAATTACATCTGTAGAAATTCTAATTAACTCTCGCTGAATAAATTTTTGGGAAACAATACGGGCATGGTACTCAATATTTGCAGCCGATGCTACTCGGTTGGTAAGCTCGGTAATATAATATGCACCGCCTACCATTTCTAATTCGCCTTGTTTGCGCAGTTGTGCTGTTACTGTTAAAATATCAACAGGCGATGTGTTAGAGAAAAGCGTAATTATAGCTTGAAATATTTTTTGATGCGCATCTACATAAAATACCTCAGGCTTTAAAATTTCTACCACGGCCGATAAGGCATCTTTCTCTAGCATTAAAGCACCTAAAACCGCCTCCTCTAAATCTCTGGCTTGTGGTTGTAATTTGCCTAAGCTTACAGTGGCCGCACTTAATCTATTTCTCTTATCTTTTGCCAAGGGCGATTTTGTAAATTCTGCTTCCGTACTCATACTTGCAAAAATATAGAAAATTTTAACCGCAACTACTTAATTTTTTAACATCATTTTAATATAAAGTGTATAATTTTTTTTCATGTTATTGTAACGCAACTTTAGTTTATAGATTTCAACATTAATTGTTGGTAAATTGTTGATAAACCTTTAAAGTCCTTAAATACAATGCCATTTATAAATGTTAATAAAATTAAAGCTTGTTAACAAGTGTTTTACTATTGCTTTATCTAATGTTTTTGTTAAGAGGTTTTGGTATTAAATTTTTAATTAATAAGATTATAATAATAGACCGTATTTTTGTTAAAATGATAAAATTAACATAGAAATATTATTTCTTTAAACTATAAAAAATTAAATAACATTCTTTTAATTGTAAAATATCAAAATTTATTTGGTAAATACCTTTAGCAATATGTTACCAAAACAAACGGGCAATACCCGAAGTGTTAAAACCATTGGCTGTATTTTTAGTAGTTTTTTAAACTTAAATATGGACTATTTTTTTGGTGGGAGCATAAAAATTGTACATTAAATAAACAACTAAAATTAAATAGGATGAAAAATAATCTCTTTAGATGGTGGTGGCATTAGTGCCATAAGCCGAGGTTATATAAAGTCAGTGATAAATATCCTGATGTTGGCTTAGGCCGAAACTATATACTACAATTACGTAAAATATTTTCGGCAAACGGCAATCAAAATACTTATATGCGCATACCAAGATAGTAGATATTTTATTAGAAACCTGACTTCGATTAATAAATACTGTTTTTGTAATGATTAGGGCGTTTTCACACGCCCTCCGCTATATCATTTTTTATTTGTCTATCCCCCCGACCCCCGAAGGGGGAGATTCGGCGTAAAAAAAGGATGCCGCTGCCGTAGTTAACGCTTTAAAATCGTAAATAGCATTGATTTACAGCAAATTATACTGTATTTTGATAATCGAACTCAGGTTAGAAAGTTATGATGTTGTTGAATTTTAAAATTCATTTTACAGCAAACCAATAGTTTAGCTTATTTTTAATACAATAGCTTTTATTAACTTGATTTTTAGAATGGTAAATACTTTTATCACAAGTAAAATTTTCATTTAATTAAAACAATTTCGACCTTTCGGAATAAGAACTAGTGCAAAAAAAAATAAAAAAATTATTCCACATTATAATTTAGCCTTAAGGGTTCAAAAACAAATATCTACCTGTTTTTTTGTTAAAATGTTATTAACTTTTAGTTTTTTTTGGAAAACTAATTGGGTATTTTTGTTTTAATAACTATCTAAAAAAAACTTAAATAATATTATTTAAACACAACTCAAACAATTTATTTGTTGGAATGTGTTTTGTAAAAGAAATGCAAAAAGTATGAATTTTAAAAATCAAGAATGATTTTAATAACATTTCAAATTCAAACAGCCTAGGTTAAAAATTACAAAAAAATATGAATACAGAAACCGAAATCCTACTTAAAGAAAACAAAGACCGTTTTGTTATTTTACCTATTAACTATCCCGAAATTTGGCAACATTACAAACGCCACGTAGCCAGCTTTTGGACTGCCGAGGAAATTGATTTAAGTAGCGATATTAAAGATTGGGAAAACTTAAACGATGGCGAGCGTCATTTTATAAGTCATATTTTAGCATTTTTTGCAGCTAGCGATGGTATAGTTAACGAAAACTTAGCCGTAAACTTTATGAGCGAAGTGCAATTGCCCGAAGCAAGGTGTTTTTACGGTTTCCAAATTATGATGGAAAACATACACAGCGAAACTTATGCTTTGTTAATAGATTCTTACATAAAAAATCCACAAGAAAAATATAAACTTTTTCACGCTATCGATACTGTACCTGCCGTTAAGAAGAAAGCCGAATGGGCTTTGCGTTGGATAGACAATGGCAGCTTTGCCGAACGTTTGGTAGCTTTTGCAGCCGTTGAAGGTATATTTTTTAGCGGTAGTTTTTGCTCTATTTTTTGGCTTAAAAAACGTGGCTTAATGCCAGGTTTAACATTTAGTAACGAGTTAATTAGCCGCGATGAAGGTTTACATTGCGAGTTTGCTTGCCTAATGTACAAAATGTTAGAAACTAAGCTTTCGCAAGATGAAGTTTATACCATTATTATGGATGCTGTTGCGATAGAAAAAGAGTTTGTGAGCGAATCGCTACCGGTTGATTTAATTGGTATGAACGCCAAACTAATGCAACAATATATAGAGTTTGTAGCCGATAGATGGTTAGACGAATTAGGTTACAAAACTATTTACAATACCACCAATCCTTTCGATTTTATGGAAATGATTTCGCTGCAAGGCAAAACCAATTTCTTTGAAAAAAGAGTTGGCGATTATCAAAAATCGGGCGTAATGAGTAGCCAAGAAGCGCAGGCATTTTCGTTAGAAGAAGACTTTTAATGATTGGTGATTTTTGATTGGGGATTTTTGATTTGGCACACGGGAAATTTAAAAATTTATTTCCAATGAAAACATAGAATTTACAAACCTTTTTAATAAAACAAACAAGCAAATCAAAAATCCAAAATCAAAAATCCGAAATGACTAAGGAGGAATTACAAAAACGTACCAAGGCATTTCATATTGAGATTATAAAAATTTGCAGTGAATTACCAAAAAATGCGGCGGGGTTTGAATTAGCAAAACAATTGATAAGGTCGGCGGGTTAGGTTGGAGCAAATTATAGAGCCGCTTGTCGAGCAAAGTCAATTGCCGATTTTGTATATAAAATTGAAATAGTAATAGAAGAAGCAGATGAAAGTATGTATTGGTTAGAAGTAATTACTGAAGCCAATCTTTTATCAAAAAGTATAACAAGTAATTTAATAATTGAAGCAAATGAGTTAGTGAGTATTTTTGTAGCAAGCGCAAAAACAGCCAAACTTAGGAAATGATTTTTGATTGCGGATGTGTGATTTTTGATTTATAGATGGGGGGAAATTTAAAATTTAGGTTTTTAATATAAAATTGATTGATAGATTTTAATAATAAACTACCCATCAATATTTTAACGATTTTATTGCGTTAACGATGGAAGCGGCATCCTTTTTTTTATCAATTGCCGTTGGCTTAAGCCAACGGCAATTGATAAAAAAAAGATATAGCGAACAGCGTGTTAAAACGCCCAAATAAAAAATAATATTATAACATACAAATCATTTTACATCAAATAAGTAACACAACACAAAAATCATAAATCCAAAATCACCAATCACAAATCAAAACATAAGTAGTACAACACACAAATCACAAATCCAAAATCATCAATCCAATGAGCTACGTAATAAAAAGAAACGGCAAAAAAGAATCGGTAAAGTTTGATAAAGTAACAGCCCGAATAGAGAAACTATCGTACGGTTTAAGTCCGTTGGTAAACGCCATTAACGTGGCTAAAAAAACCATCGAAGGTATTTACGAAGGAGTACCTACCACCGAGCTGGATAACTTGGCGGCCGAAACAGCAGCATCGTTAACCATCACCCACCCCGATTATGCTATTCTAGCATCACGCATGGCGGTAAGTAATTTGCATAAAAATACGGTAAAAAGTTTCTCGGAAACGATGCGTAAGCTGTACAATTATGTAGATGCAGCATCGGGCCATAAACTGCCTTTAATTGCCGATGATGTAATGCAAATTATTGAAGACAATGCCGATTTGTTGGATAGCACCATTATTTACGACCGTGATTTTGCTTTCGATTATTTCGGATTTAAAACCCTCGAAAAATCGTACCTATTAAAAATAAATGGTAAAATAGTTGAGCGTCCGCAACACATGTACATGCGGGTATCGGTAGGCATACACAAAAACGATATTGATAGCGTAATAGAAACGTATAATTTAATGAGCGAACGTTGGTTTACCCACGCCACGCCAACTTTGTTTAATGCAGGTACGCCAAAACCTCAAATGAGTTCTTGCTTTTTGCTAACCATGAAAGATGATAGCATTGATGGCATTTACGATACGCTGAAACAAACCGCAAAAATATCGCAAAGTGCAGGCGGTATAGGCCTAGCCATACACAATATTAGGGCAACAGGCAGTTATATTGGCGGTACAAATGGTACCAGTAATGGTATTATACCTATGCTTAGGGTGTTTAACGACACAGCCAGATACGTTGACCAAGGTGGCGGCAAGCGTAAAGGTGCTTTTGCCATTTACCTAGAGCCTTGGCATGCCGATATTTTTGAGTTTTTAGATTTACGTAAAAACCACGGTAAAGAAGAAATGCGAGCCCGCGATTTGTTTTTTGCCCTTTGGATAAGCGATTTGTTTATGCAACGTGTAGAAGCAAACGGCGAGTGGAGTTTGTTTTGCCCTAACGAAGCACCCGGCTTAAGCGATTGTTTTGGTGCCGAGTTTGAAACCCTTTATACCCATTACGAAACCATTGGTAAAGCCCGTAAAACTATTAAGGCTCAAGATCTTTGGTTTAAAATACTAGACTCGCAAATAGAAACTGGTACGCCGTATATGTTGTACAAAGATGCCGCCAACGGTAAAAGCAACCAGCAAAATTTAGGTACCATAAAAAGCAGTAACCTGTGTACCGAAATTATGGAATTTACTAGCCCCGAAGAGGTTGCAGTTTGTAACCTTGCATCGCTAGCTTTACCACGTTTTGTAATTGATGGTAAATTTGACCATAAAAAACTGTACGAAGTAACTTACCAAGTAACCAAAAACTTAAATGCGGTTATCGATAATAATTACTACCCGGTAGAGGAAGCCCGTACATCAAACACCAAACACCGCCCCGTGGGTTTAGGTGTGCAAGGCCTTGCCGATGTGTTTATTATGTTGCGTTTACCTTTCGAGGGCGATTTAGCTAAAATGCTTAACAAAGAAATTTTTGAAACCATTTACTTTGCTGGGATGACGGCCAGTAAAGATTTAGCCAAACTACACGGTGCATACCAAAGCTACCAAGGTTCGCCAGTATCGAAAGGTATTTTTCAGTTTGATATGTGGGGCGTAACCCCGACTGACCGCTGGAACTGGGCCGATTTAAAAGCCGAAGTACAAACCTACGGCGTACGTAACTCGCTATTGGTAGCACCAATGCCAACTGCATCTACCTCGCAAATATTTGGTAACAACGAATGTTTTGAGCCTTATACCTCTAACATTTATACCCGTAGGGTGTTAAGTGGCGAGTTTATTATTGTAAACAAACATTTACTTAAAGATTTGGTAAGCATAGGTTTATGGAACAACAATATGAAAAACAAAATTGTTGCCGCCAATGGGTCTATACAAAACATTGCCGAAATACCAGCCGATATTAAAGAGTTGTACAAAACCGTTTGGGAAATAAAACAACGTAATTTGATTGATATGGCTGCCGATAGGGGCGCATATATTTGTCAATCGCAATCCTTAAACCTGTTTGTTGATAGTCCAACGGCATCTAAACTAACCTCAATGCATTTTTACGCCTGGAAAAAAGGCCTAAAAACAGGTATGTATTACCTACGCTCGCAAGCCGCCACACAAGCCGTACAATTTACGGTAGAAAAACAAGGCAGCGAAGAAATTGTACCTGTAATACCCCACACCGAAGCAATTGATGTAGAAGCTACACCTACCGATGGCGCATCTTGCAGTATGGAAGATGGTTGTGTGAGTTGCGGGAGTTAGGTTTTTTTGAGAGGAACAAAATTCTTTGAAACCGTAAGTTTGATTAATTTATGCTAAGATGCTTTAGAGTATAAAAACTTGTATGTTTGAATAATGGAAAGAATTTATTTAGACACTTCTGTATTTGGAGGCTACTTTGAACCAGAATTTGAACTTTGGACTAAAGTATTGTTTGATAGAGTTTTTTAAGGAGAATATAAGATACTTGTTTCACGACTTATAGATATTGAACTTGAAAACGCTCCACAAAAAGTAAGAGATTTAGCCAATTTATTAAAATAAGAGAATGTAGAATGGTTTGATATTACAACGCAAGCTGTTGAACTTGCAGATAAATATATTGACGAAAAAGTAGTGGGTCAAACCAGTCATTCCGACTGCATACATATTGCAATTGCAACTTTAAATTATGCAGATGTTTTATTAAGTTGGAATTTTAAGCATATTGTAAATCATTTACGTATTAGAGGATATAATGCTGTAAACTTTAAATATGGACATAAAATACTTAACCTACGTTCACCAAGAGAAATTTTAGAATATGAAGACTAAAGAAGTTAAAAACGAAAAATCAATACTTGTAGAATTACGCACTATAAGAGATAAAATTAGTAACGAATTAACAGGAAAAACACCTGAACAAATTGTAGCATATTTAAAGAATAAAAAAACATTGCATACAGTTTCGGTTTGGCAGTAGTTTATTCTTCTTTGTTTCGTAAGGGACATAAACCAAGGCGAGGGATTTTTACCGGACAACAATAATTAAAAAATAAAAATATATCTTAATAAAAAAAATGGAAAATAAAACCTTCAAGTACGAAACAATGATTACTAAAATCTTTCAATGTGGAAGATTCGAAGACCCGCTAGGTGTATTATCAAGTGCTGAATGTTGGTACGGGTTGTTTGGTAATGAATTCTCAAGAGAGCATACATTTATGACATGGGCTGTACTTGCAAGGTTACGGTCAAAATATTTAAATGGGGTTGATGAAAGAGAAGATTCTTACGATAAAGTAAATCAATTTGAGGGCAAAATTTTTAATGCTACAACAAATGATGAAATAATTCAAATTATGGAGGAGATGTGTGAAATCGTTGATGAATTAAATTTAGATGAATTTCCCCACCTTACTTATGCAGCTACTAACGACAAAATGGTATAATAATAGGTATTCTCCCGTGTTTAGTTGTTCAACAAATACTCCTAAAAATGGATGGTGTGCCACCAACAACAGGCGTAGCATTTTCATTTAATTCTTATTCATTTTTGAATATATTTATGGTGAATATAAAAGAGGTTTTTCACAGACTGCCATTTTATGCAATTTTAAAAATTACACTATATTATGAAAAAACAATATTTTATTACCTTATTATTTCTTTTTACTTCATATACAGTTTTTTCACAAACAACTAGCCCAAAAACCCTTTATGATGAATTTGTTGTTCTTCATAAAGCAAAAAAATATGAAGCGGCAATATTACCACTAAGTAAAGCAGCCGAACAAGGATATGCAAGGGCACAATACAATTTAGGTCTAATGTATGAAGAAGGAATAGGGGTTTTGCAAGACAAAAAAGAAGCGATAAGTTGGTATTTTAAAGCTGCAGAACAAGGAGTTGCAGATGCACAATACAATTTAGGTATAATGTATACTAAAGGAGAAGGCGTTTTACAAGATAAAAAAGAAGCCGTAAATTGGTATCGTAAAGCTGCTGAACAAGGTAATGCAAAAGCACAATACAAGTTAGGTTTTA
>REAS01000179.1 GCA_004294495.1 Sphingobacteriales bacterium | reverse complement strand
TTTTAAGACACTTAAATATACAAATAATTACTGAACCTTTCTTGTTTTTTTGCAATATATTCTAAAATTTTTACTTATTTATTAATCGAACTCAGGTTAGTATAATATCTTGTACGTGGTGCTTTTAATAATGCTAAATTAATTAATGGTTTAAATAGCCATACATCTGTTGTAGTTTCCTTACCTACTGCTGGCGATGCGTTTATAGAAATATTTATCCTGTCTCCCAATCTACCGCTTATTAAACCCAATAAGCCTCTACGTTTAACCCTTAGAAACATCATTTCTGATTGTGGTTGTAAATACTGGTTGGGTGCTAAACTATTACTCCCGTTAATAATGGCAACTTTACGAACTTTGGAGGGGTTTTTTGATAAGTTAGGGTAATTACCCACGCTTGCCAAATTGCTCATGAAAATATTACGGTAATTATCACACTGGGGTGTTTCACTTTCTACGGTTGAATTATGTACCAGCATTTGCCTTGCTGATGGTACTCGGTGCAAACCATTTCGTAATCTTTTGGATAGTGCGCCAACCAAATTTTTCTGAAATATATAATCAGTAAATTGTTGCATACCAATAGGTCCATTTGCACCTTTATGTGGCCCATCAAAAGAAATAAATAAGCGGGTATGCGTATTTATATTGTTTTTTTCTGCGTAAGCCAATGCATATTGCGCTACCAAAGCACCCATGCTTGGGCCAATTAGTACAAAATCTTTTTGCAGGTTAGCACCATAACGGCGGTATAGTTCTTGCGTAAGTTCTACCACAGCAAGGGCATTTTTCTCAATCAAATCACCCCCATTTTCGTAATCAAAAACAATTATATCGTAACCATCGGCCCGTAGTTTATCGCCTAGTTTTACTTTTTGCCCATTCATTCTTACCTCTTTGTTGATATACTCATCGTAAATTTTTGGTACATTTCTAGAATTACTTTGGTAAGGAGGGTTATCAGCGTCGGGTTGCACCGGATCAAAACCATCAATAAATATAATGGGTTTTGTAATTTTATTGGTGCCGCAATTTGCGTTGCTGTAAAAAACGTATGCTCTTCATTTAGCACTTTCCACACCTTTGCCATAAGCAGCTCCATTAAATCCAGCACCAGTAATATCAAATTGTGCACCACCATTACAACCAACTATTTCTGAATACTTTTCTTTAGTAAAAACTTTACAAAGCGACTTATAGGTTCTCCCATCAGTTAACACAACCACTGCCCTAACTAAAAAAAATTCTTTGCCTACCCAACGAGCCAATTTTTTAAAAATACCTAAAGTTTGCACCGACCCGCTTGAACTTGTTGTTCCTGAGTAAAGTTCTTGGATGCCTTGCCCATCATCAAAATCTACTGTAACGCTAGCAATATTAAATGTGGTGTTTTTAAAAACTGTTTGAGGGTCGAAAGAGAAATAGTGATCCCCACCTATTATTTCTGTTTCGGCAGGAAACAAGGGTGTCATAAAAATAGCTGTTGCTTCAATATAGGGCGATGTAAGTCTATTAGGTGTATCAAATAATTGCCCGTTCGATACATATAATAAATTATTTTTAACTGCATTAGTATCTAAATACTGGTATTTATAAGCAAAAATGCCAAGTGTATGGTTATTTTTATCATAATTTGCTTTTAAATAATTATTAAATGCTAAGGGGCTTAACGTACCTGTTTTGTTTAATTTGGCATCGTACATTTCTGTATAAGCTTGCAAAAAATGGCCCGAGTTGGTTAATGGGTCTGTCGCCAAACCTTTATAATCTTCTAAATTTGCCAATGGAAAAGTTTTGTCGTACAACACTCCACTGGTTACAGGTGCCATACTTAGGTTAGCCAAAACATAATCTGCTTCTTCTTGAAATGTTTTAACAGGTAGCATGGTTATGCTTGTTGTAATATTGCCTGTATTTGCACCGTAACCTTCCGATACTACATAATATGTTCCTGGCGAAAGGGTAACTTTTAGTGATGCTTTGGTTGAGTTACATAATGGGCCAAAATCATCATTGGAATATATGGTGTTACCCAAAGAATCTAGCAAATGCATATAAGTATCAAACCCTGAAGCGCAATGAGAAATATCAAAATCGGATTCTCTTACAACCTTAAATTTATAATAAATATCATCACTAGATTGCCCATAATCGTTACCAAAACCATTTAATGTAGCATTGTTTTGGGCATTTACATAAGTGAGTGGCGAAGTAAATACCCCAGCATCAAAGGGGTAATTTATATTAGCCCCAAGTGGTTTTCCTAAAGATATGCTTGTAATAATGCTACCAAAGTTAGTAGAATACCCTTCTGAAACAACAAAATAGGTTCCAGGACTCAATTTTACAGTTAAAGATGCTTGCAATGTGGTACAAAAGGGTCCATAATCATCGTTTGATGCCATAATTGTACCATATGAATTAATTAAGTATATATAGGTATCAAAGGTAGAGCCACAATGTGAAACATTTACTTCGCTGCCAGCTGTTAAAGTAAACTTATAATAAATATCGTCGCTAGGTTGCCCAAAATCATTACCAAAATTATTAACTGGGTTGTTTTTTGTGTATTAGTATAGGTAATACCTCTGGTTAAAACTACCTGTAAAGGGTTGCTACCGTTTGCACCAACAGGCTGTTGTGCAAATAATTTTGGCGAAATTATTAAAAATAATGCTGTAAAAAATACTTTTAAAAAGTATAAATATTTCATAGTTAGTTAATTAGGTTTTTAATGCTTTAAAAAAAGAAATTACAGTGTTAAGCTATCTGTACTTTGCCTTTCAGTAGTGGGTACTAGCTTTTCAAATTGTGAATCACTAACAATTTTTTTTAAGTTTGTATTTTTTTCATCAACCAATAAATTAAATTTCGCCCTTTTCTCTGCATCGCTTAGTTTATCGTCTGCAGTAAGAGTTTTAACCTTTTGCTTATAATTATCCATTACAGTAATTACTTGGGTGGCTTTATCTTTGTCTAAAGCTACATCTTTGCTTATGTAGTTGTTATTTGATTGCAAAAGCGTATCGGTTTTTTGGGCTAAAGCCGTTGTACTTGCGAAAGCAATGCTAGCAAATAAAATAATCGAAGTTTTTTTCATAATAATTTGTTTAGTTAAATGTTTGTATTTTAATACTCAAGATATTTAATGTTAAACTCTCCATCAGTAATAGATAGTGTTTCGTTATTTTCTGTTTTATAGCAATTAAAATAGAATTTTCCCGAAATTTTTTTAGTTCCTTTATCTATTTTTAGAATGTCAATTTCTCCTACATACCCACTGCCTGTAGTAAATTCTTTCTGTAGTGCAACATTGTAAAAATACCCAACCAAACCACTTTTACTATTTAAAGCAAATTTACCAACTGTAATAATTTTATTCGTACCGCTTACTAATAGTACAATTCGTTCTCTTTTTTTTGTGTTGGTAGCTCTAATAAATATTGATTTACCCTCTTGTGTTATGGTACATTCTGTTGGTTGTAACTTAAAATCGTCAACATAGGGTTCCCATAATTGGCCATTTACTTTACAAGAAAAGCCACCATATTTTAAGGCATTACTCTTTTTGCAAGATACCGAGGTAAATAAGATACAAAAAGGAATAATTAATGTTAAGATTAGATTTTTCATAATTCTACTTTTATACTTTAAGAATCTTCATTTTTATAATACCTTTCAATATCTTTTTTACGGGCTTTATGCCTTTTAATCATCTGATTATGCAATA
>REAS01000079.1 GCA_004294495.1 Sphingobacteriales bacterium | reverse complement strand
GGCTCTTCGCCATAATGTATGGATAAATAATTTTATTGAAATATTTGGCATTTTTTTATTTTCTTTTTCCTTGATGAAAAATAAACAAAAAATCAAGGCTTGCTATGATTTGTCTGGCAAGCTCAATAAATTTTTAGTTCGCAATTCAAGGCGTGTTAACCAATTTAGTGGTTTAACAATGTTATTGCAACACGCTGCGAATTGCTTGGCAAGCAAATTATGAATGATTCTACAAAAAAATTTATTGGCTTCCCTATCCAAATAATAGCTAGGCCGTCCCCAACCGCACACCTGTTTAATGGTGATAAATCCTATTATTAAAAGTCCATCCACTGTTATTGGCGAAGAGCCAACTGTTAATTAAGGCTTCGCCTTTTTTATATTTTAATAGCCACGAATATACGAATTTAACATCAGAAATATTGCAACAGCCAAACGTTTAAAATCTGTGGATATAAAATTTATTTGCATCCAACTATAAATATTTTCAACATGGTTTATTTTTAAAAATCAGTATAATATCCTTTACCCAATTTTAACACAAAACTCGGTTTCGAAAACATGGCCATGCGCTACCTCTTGTATGGCCTCTTTTTTACTAAATTCAATTTGTACTCCTTCGGTATCGGCACAGCCTAACCAAGGTTCGATACATAAAAACGAGGCTCCAGGTTTTGCCCACAACCCCAAATAATTAAAATGCGGAAACTCTACTTTAATAGTTTTTTGATGCTGGGTTGATTTTAGTGTAACCTTACGGGATGTTAAATTTTTAAATACCAAAGCATCGGCATTAAACAATTCGGGCTTTAAAAACAGTTTATTATTTTCAATATTAATGTTTTTTGTTTCGCCATTAAAAAACCCATTGGCCGAAAGTAAATGTGCAGGTGGGTTTTCGTCTTGTTCAAACTCTACGTAATAATCTTCGTACTTTTCGTTATAGTTAAACGGAACATTAAAAGCTGGGTGTGCCCCCACAGAAAAGTAAATGGTTTTATCGTCCAGATTTATAACTTTATACATTATCCGTAACTGGTTTTTATCTAAATGATAAACCACTTGAAACTCGAATTTATAAGGGAAGGCTTTTAATGTTTCCTCATTAAAACGCAAGGCAAACTGGGCGTGGCTAGGCGACGATTCTATTTTTTTGAACGCACTATTACGGGCAAAACCGTGGCGTTTAATGGGGTAAGTTTGGCCATCAACCAAAATACTATCGTTTATACAACCTCCCACCACCGGAAAAAGATTTGGGGCATGATAAGCCCAAACATTCGGATTACCTTGCCAAATATGTTCTAAGCCATCATTTTTATCAATAATAGAACTCAATTGTGCGCCAAAAGCGTTAACATTTACTTTTAAATATTCGTTTTCTAGCGTTACCATAATTTAGAGTTTTTTAAATTTATCGGCCAACATTTGCAGCATGTCGTTGTTTAAAGTGGTATTTTCAGGCTTCGGACTTTGGGCTTCTGGCTTTTTTGGTACGGGCTTTCTGGCTTCGGGCAACGGGCTTTGGGCAGCGGGTTTCGAGCTTTTGGCACCGGGCTGTGAGATGCGGGCTTCGGGCAGCGGGCGACGGGCCTCGGACTTTATATTTTCAGTCTGGGGTTGTGGGTTTGCGGTAGCTGGTTTAGCAACTTGCGGTTTAGCAGCTTGCTTTTGTTCTTTAAATTTTTGCCATAGTTTTTCTAACCTATTTTTGGTGTACAACGGAAAATCACCGTTCATCATCCACGCGTAATAGCTGGGTTCTTCTTCAAAAACTGTTACTACGGGCTTGCCTTTATGCTTGCCAAAGTTAAAAACCTCCACATCGTTTTCGTTAAAAACCATACGGCCAGCAAAATCAACTGGTTTGTTTAAGTTGGTAAAAGCATGTAAAGCTTCTACGTTATTAGTTATTGGTTGGGTAATATTGCCTTTTTTATCTTCAAAATTTACACCTTCGTATTTGGCAATTTGGGCAAGCAAAACCTCGTAAGTGGCTTTTATATCGGCTTCGGCCGAGTGTGCGTTTATAATATCTTTATCACAATAAAATTTGTAGGCGGCTTTTAAAGTACGTTGTTCCATTTGGTGGAAAACGTTTTGCACATCTACAAAATGACGGTTATCAATATCGAAAACAGCTTTAACCCTTAAAAACTCTTCCATTAAAACAGGTATGTCAAAACGGTTAGAGTTGTATCCTGCTAAATCGGCATCGCCTAAAAAATCAATAATTTCTTGAGATGCTTGTTTAAAAGTAGGCGCATCTTTAATATCTTCATCGTAAATACCGTGTACCAACGACGATTCTACCGGAATAGGAATACGAGGATTAATTTTTAGGGTTTTAATTTGCTGTGTACCATCGGGCATAGCCTTTAAAATAGAGATTTCTACAATCCTATCGGATGCAACATTTACACCTGTGGTTTCTAAATCGAAGAAAGCTAATGGACGTTTTAATTGAAGTTGTAACATTAATTGTTTTGATATGTTTGTTAACTAAATAGTAGGATGCCTAGTAAGATACCTATTATCATAATTAGATATAATAGAATTTCGTTACCAGCGTATTGCTTGTATTTTAACCAAAAACCTAATTCTTTTTTATTTTGCATTTTGGTATTAACCTTAAATTAAAGGTCGTAATTTTTAATTGAAGATAAGTGTTTTGAGGAATTGTTTTTATTTTATTTTTAGGGGTTGTAGAAGTGCGTTAACAGCATCTTCCACATAATTAACTTTAACGGTTTTTTTATTTTCCATATCATCATCAATAGTCCCTTTATATTTTAGCAACCATTGCTTACCCACTTTTTGTGCCAAAAAAACAGTTGGCGTACGTTTTAAACCATATAAAGCAGGCAGTTTTTCATCATTTACTTGTAGGTAGGCAAAATTATAACCATCTTTTTTAGCAAATTTTTGCATTTCTTCAAAACTATCTTCAACCGCATACTCGCTATTAAAAGGATTAATAGTAATTACTGGGTAGCCCTTTTTTGCATATATTTTATGCAGTGTTTTTATACGTTCGCGGTAGTTTATACAATGGTAGCAGTTGTTTGTCATATAAACTATAATTACCCCTTTTTGCTTTTTATAATCTACTAAACTAACCAACGGTTTACCGCCAATTTGTGCATTTTTTAACTTCACAAAAATAGGAATGGCATCGCCTATTTTAAGGCTATCATTTTTTGCAGCTTGCGCCCTAGCCTGTAAACCAAAAACCAAGAAAGCTAATAAGATGAAAATATTTTTCATAAATTAATTTTTAATCTCGCCACAGCGACTAAAATATTTGTACGTATATGGGTCTTTAAGTTTCATAACCAAAACCCCTTTGCGGGTGCTGGCGTGTACATAATACCCATTTTGTAAATATACACCTACGTGGCTGTACTTTTTGCCATCGTAATCAAAAAAAACCAAATCGCCTTCAACCAGTTCGTTTTCGTATTTTCTTTTTAAAACATTTATTAAAGCGTTGGTATTTCTAGGAATGTTACGCCCATAAACTTCTTTATATAAAGTATATACAAATCCAGAACAGTCAATACCATTTTTATCTAAACCACCCATTTTATATTTTACGCCTTCCCAATCGTTAATAAATTGATACAAATTGCCGTTGTTAATATCGCTTTTGTTTACCTCCATTTTTTCGGCATATTTATTAGCTATGCTAGATTTTGGTTTTTGGTACGATGAATTATTTGCAGCAAGTTTTTTAGATTTACAAGCCCATAAATTAAGGATGAAGCATCCCACCAAAAATAAAAAAATTAGGTTTTTAATATTTAGTTTCATTCTATGAGTTTTTAAGCACTTTTTGTATTTCGTCTAACTTCATTAAGGCTTCTACCGGCGTTAAAGTATTTACATCTAAGTTGTTAAGCACATCTCGTATTTTAATTAAAACAGGGTCGTCGAGCGAAAACATTTGCATTTGTACCGCCTGTTTTTGTATTTTCATAATGCTGGCCTTTACGTGTTCGCCACCTGTACGTTCGTTTTCTAAACGTACCAAAATTTCGTTAGCTCGTTGTAAAACTTTGGCAGGCATTCCCGCCATTTTTGCTACGTGAATACCAAAACTATGTTCGCTACCACCGGGTACAAGTTTGCGTAAAAATATTACTTTATTGCCCAGTTCTTTTACAGATACGTTAAAGTTTTTTATACGGTTAAAGCTGTTGCTTAACTCGTTAAGTTCGTGGTAGTGTGTGGCAAATAAAGTTTTGGCTTTCGCCGATGGGTGTATGTGCAAATACTCGGCAATGGCCCAAGCAATAGAAATGCCATCATAAGTTGAAGTTCCTCTCCCAATTTCGTCCATTAAAATTAAGCTTCTATCCGATAAATTATTTAAGATGCTTGCCGTTTCATTCATCTCTACCATAAATGTAGATTCGCCCGATGATAGGTTATCTGATGCACCTACACGGGTAAAAATTTTATCAACAATACCCAAAGTAACCTCTTTGGCAGGCACAAAACAGCCCATTTGGGCCATAATTACAATTAATGCAGTTTGCCTTAACAATGCCGATTTCCCCGACATGTTGGGCCCAGTAATCATGATAATTTGCTGTGTATCGTTATCTAAATACACGCTATTGGTAATATACTCTTCGCCTAAAGGTAAATGTTTTTCAATAACAGGATGACGCCCACCTTTGATATCTAATATTTTGCTATCGTTAATTTTAGGGCAGCAATAATGGTTTTTTTCGGCAATATCGGCAAAGCAAATCAACACATCTAATTGTGCAACCAAGTGGGCATTCAGCTGAATAGGCTTTATAAAATCGGCAATGGTGGTTACCAAATCGTTAAATAAACGGGTTTCTATAGCGTAAATTTTTTCTTCGGCACCTAAAATTTGCTCTTCGTATTCTTTTAATTCGGGTGTAATGTAACGTTCGGCATTTATTAGGGTTTGTTTCCTAATCCACTCGGCAGGTACTTTGTCTTTATGCGTGTTAGATACTTCTAAATAATAACCAAACACATTGTTGAAGGCTATTTTTAAAGAATTTATACCCGTTTTTTCAGCTTCGTTACGTTGCAGTTCAAGTAAATAATTTTTTCCGCCAAAGGCGATTTTACGCAATTTATCCAGCTCTTCATCCAATCCATCGGCCATTACCTTGCCTTTGGTAACCATTATTGGAGGGTCGGGCTGTAATTCGTTTTCTATCTTTTGTTTGATAGATGCACAAACATTTATTTGCTCGGCAATTATTTTAACACTTTCTTGTTTAATATCTTCACACTGAAATTTTATCTCGGCAATGGCCGCTAATGCTCTTTTTAATTGTAGCACTTCGCGTGGATTTACCTTTTGCAAACCAATTTTAGAAACCAGTCTTTCTAAATCGCCAATAAGCCTAATTTGAGCTTTTAGTGCTTCTTTAATCTCAAAATTATCTACAAAAAACTGTACCACATCTAAACGTTGCTGAATAGGTTTTTGAGATTTTAAAGGCATTACTACCCATTTGCGCAACATACGGGCACCCATAGCGCAAGATGTTTGGTCTAATACATCAATTAAAGTATGGGCGTTTTCGTTTGCCGACCCTATCAATTCGAGGTTACGTACCGTAAACCTATCTAACCACATATAGCGGTCTTCCTCAATGCGAGAAATGTTTGATATATGTTGTAGTTTGCGGTGTTCGGTTTCGTTTAGGTAGTGCAAAGCCACACCTGCGGCCACAATACCCAGTTTCAAACGCTCTATACCAAAGCCCTTTAATGATTTTACTTCGAAATGCCGCAATAGATTTTCGGTGGCAAAATCGAGGGTAAAACTCCAATCGTCGATGGGGTAAGTGTAAAAATTATCGCCAAATTGTTCGGTAAAATCGTTTCGTTTGGCTTTAGAAAATATAACCTCGCTGGGTTTAAAACTTTGTAATAGTTTGTTAATGTAATCAACATTGCCTTGTGCCACTAAAAATTCGCCTGTAGAAATATCGAGCAACGAAATTCCTATTGTATTTTTCTCGAAATGCAGCGTGGCCAAATAATTATTGGTTTTTTGCTGTACAATATTATCGCTGTAAGCAACGCCGGGTGTAACCAGTTGGGTAACGCCACGCTTTACAATTCCTTTAACGGTTTTTGGATCTTCTAGTTGGTCGCAAATGGCAACCCTTTGCCCTGCCCTAACTAATTTTGGCAAATAAGTTTCGATAGAGTGGTGCGGAAAACCCGCCAACTCGATATGTGATGCCGAACCATTTGCCCGTTTGGTAAGCACAATACCCAATATTTGAGATGCTTTAATGGCATCCTCGCCAAAGGTTTCATAAAAATCGCCAACCCTAAATAACAGCAAAGCCCCTGGGTATTTAACCTTAATGGCATTATATTGGGTCATTAAAGGTGTTTCTTTGGCAGCTATAATATTTTTCAAAAACTTAAATTTTGCTGGCGAATTTAAGAAAATTAGATGGAGTGTGTAAACAAACCTATAAGGTTTTTAAAACCTTATAGGTTTGGCTTATATTTTATAAACTCTGCAAGAAAATAATCTTCCTCGGTAAAGGAGTAGGTAAATTCCACTTCAATAAATTTTTTACTTTGTTCAATTGTTTTTCAGTGTGGGCTTCTCAAATGGTTAATAAACACAATATTTAATTAGTAAGTGTAAATTAAATATTTACTCATTATGTAAATAATTCGTTTTTAAACGCTGTCTAGCTATTATTAAAGAAAAAAGCATTTTTTTTTGCAAATCACAATTATAATTACAATAAAAACCTAGTAAAAATACTTTTGTAAGATTTTTACTTCAAATATTTGTAAATAAAAATGTTATAGTTTACTAGCACAAACTTGTATTCTTTTTGCTAAATCATTTAAAGCATTTTTTAGTGTTTCACGTTCTGTATCAGTAAATTCTATAGGTGTACCGTTTCCGCCTTTGCCCACAAACTTTTGGCTAAGCCATGAGCGACTTTTACCAAAATATTTATGAGATAAATTTGACCACGAAATATCTACAACAATATCCCAAACCAACGATTTTACATTTTCTTTTTTTGCCTGTATTTCCATAAATTTATTTTAAACCCCGTTCTATTTTGCAGAAATATTTAATTATTCTGTCTCTTCATTTTCTTCCCCATACATTAACTCTGTAACTAAGTGATTTATGTATAACTCAAATTGAACCGATTGTGGATACATTTTTCTAAAATTACGAACCGTTTGTATTAACTCCCATTCTTTGTCTGTTAAATCTTGCTCCATAATTGATTTTAATATTGACACGATAAAGATAGTAAACAAATGTATAATTGCACCTTGGCTTAACAAATTATTCTTTAAATGTTAACTGTTTTTTTAGCCAAAATGATTTATATAAAATACCATAGTACACCATTTTTATAATGTTAGTAGTTATAATACAAAAATCTAAATGCGAAAAACCTATAAGGTTTTTAAAACCGAAACACTAAACATCCACAAGATTTAAAAATCATATATTTAAACAAATGAAGATGAGAAATATAAAACCGATTTATTAAACATATTTAATTAAAACAGCACATTTTTCATAAATTTCAAAAAAAATCACAGTTTTTAGATTATAAATTCTAATTTTGGCTATCAAAATAAAAAAACTATAAAAAAAACTTAGATTATGGATAAATTTTCCTTCAAAAGAATAATCCCTTTTGGCATTTTGGTGTTAGTGGCAGTGTTTGCCATATTTGTACCTACATTACCTAATTTTGCCGACGAAACCAAATATAACCCTGCCGATGTTACTTGGATTTTAGTTGCTACTGCATTGGTATTTATTATGACACCCGGCCTAGCCTTTTTTTATGGTGGAATGGTGCATCGTAAAAATGTAATTTCAACTATGATAAAAAGTGTTGCTGCTGCTGGTGTGGTTAGCGTTTTATGGGTTTTGGTAGGTTACAGTCTTTGCTTTGGCGAATCAATAAATGGTTTTATTGGAAACCCAATGACGCATTTATTTTTTAAAGATGTGGCATCGGCCGAGCCTTGGAGTTTAGCGCCAACTATTCCGCGTTCGTTATTTTCTATGTATCAATTAATGTTTGCTATTATAACACCAGGTTTAGTTGTTGGTGCAGTTGCCGAGCGTATTAAATTTACTTCATATATTTTATTTATTGTGTTTTTTAGCTTATTGGTTTACGCACCTTTAGCACACTGGACCTGGCATCCTGATGGTTTCTTGTTTAAAATGGGAGCTTTAGATTTTGCTGGAGGTACAGTAGTACACATTTCGGCAGGTATGGCAGCTTTGGCTGGTGCTTTGGTTTTAAAACGTCGCAAAGTTCATATAGAAAACAGAGAAATACCACCTGCAAATATACCTTACGTTTTAATTGGTACTGGTTTGTTATGGTTTGGTTGGTTTGGTTTTAATGCTGGGTCGGCTTTGGGTGCAAATGGTTTAGCAGTTTCGGCTTTTGCTACCACGAATACTGCGGCTGCGGCTGCTGGTTTGTCTTGGATGTTTTTTGATGTTATGAGAGGCAAAAAACCATCGGTTGTTGGTTTTTGTATAGGTGCCGTTGTAGGTTTAGTAGCCATTACGCCTGCTGCGGGTTTTGTAGCTATACCACAAAGTATTTTTATTGGTGTGGTGGCTGCGGTTATATCTAATTTAGCGGTTAGTTTAAAACACAAAACCAGGTTAGATGATACATTAGATGTTTTCCCTTGCCACGGTTTAGGTGGTATGGTTGGTGTTGTTATGACGGGTTTGTTTGCCACAAAAATGGTAAACGGTGTAGGTAACGATGGTTTGTTTTATGGTAACATGGATTTTTTTATAGTTCAACTTAAAACCTTAGGTATAGCAGTAACTTACAGTTTTGTGGTATCGTACTTGATTTTTAAAGTTATAAATATTATAGACCCAATAAGGGTTTCATCAGCCGATGAAGAGTTGGGTTTAGATCAATCTCAACACAACGAAAAATATTCTCAAGGTAGTGTAATGAGCAAAGACGAATTTATTTCTATTTAAAAAGCTGTTTTACATTTAAACAAAAAAAGAGGCTGTACCTAAAGTATAGCCTCTTTTTTTGTTGAATTGTTTTTGAATTTAACAATCAAATTGTTTATAAATTATTAATGGTGATGTCCACCTTCACCATGTACATGCCCGTGTTCTAATTCTTCGGTGGTTGCTGTGCGAACATCAACAATTTTGCCGTTAAAATGTAGCTCGTGACCTGCCATTGGGTGGTTTAAATCAACTAAAACACCATCTTCGGCAATAGAAACTACTCTTGCTTGAAAATGGCCGCCATTGTTATCCTGCAAAGGTAAAATAGAACCTATTTCAGGTAAAGTTGTTTCTGCAAACATATCCTTGGGTAGGTTAGTAACTGCTTGCTCGTCGTACTCGCCGTAACCATCCTCTGCAGTTAAGCTAAAAGCGTAATCGTCACCTACGGCTAAGCCGTTTAAATGTTCTTCAAACTTAGGCAACATCATACCCACACCGTGTAAATACACCAAAGGTTGTTCTACTGTGGCACTTTCTACGTGTTTTTTCTCGCCTTCTTCGGTTACATACAAATCGTAGGTAACCGTTACTACTTGGTTATTATCAATTTTCATTCTCGTTGTGTTTTGTTAAATGGTTATACACCATTTTTAATTATTAATTTGATTTATTGCTTCGTTAACCTTGCTTACAGGCAGTAAACAAGTTTTATTTTGGCACACAAATATAGTAGTTTGTGTGCTTAATTTATTTTTTTGTAAAGGTAAAGTGCCAGTTAGGCCACCCATTATTATTTTATTAGGAATGTATTGCTGCTCTAAATCTATTCGGTTTTGTTCTAAATTTTGCCCTGTAACCACAATTTCGTAAGTCCCAATTACTTCCATTAGCAATAACGACGCCCAATTGCTATAGCCAGAGCCGTAGCTTTTAATTTCGGGTTGTATATTTTGCAACATTTTTTTATAGATTTTGTTGTAATTTTCATCATCAAAAAACAAGCTTAACTTTTTTAAATTATGTGCCATTACCGAGTTTGATGCTGGTAATACGTTATCCATCAGTTCGTATTTACGGGCTATTAATTTTTCGTCGAGCATGGATGTGTAAAAAAACATTCCTGTTTCTTCATCCATAAAATTTACTAATGTATAATTTGCTAATGCTTGTGCGTTAAAAAGCCAAGTTTCGTCGAAAGTAATTTCGTATAAGCCAATAAAAGCTTCGATTGTTTGGGCATAATCGTCCAAGAAACCGTTTATGCTAGCTTCCCCATTTTTGTACGACCTAAACAAACCACCATTTAGTTTTAACATATTGGTTTTTAAAAAGTTTGCGTTGGCTAAGGCTGCGGTTAAAAATTCAGGGTCGGCAAAGGCTTTATAGGCATCAATATATCCTTTTAGCATTAAGGCATTCCAGGATGTGAGGATTTTATCATCTAAGCCTGGTCTTACTCTTTTTGCTCTTTGGGTTAATAGTTTTTCTTTGCAGGATTGTATGATTTTTTGCAGTTCATCATTGGTTAAACCAAATTGTGACGCAGTATCAACATTACAGGCAAATAAATGATTGGTTTCTTCTTCCTCCCAGTTACCTGATACGGTTACCCCATAATATGCATTAAAAATTTCGGCATCGCTACCCAAAATGCTATCAATTTCGACTTTGTTCCACACATAAAATTTTCCTTCTACGCCTTCGCTATCGGCATCTAAAGCCGAGTAAAAACCGCCTTCGGGTGATGTCATTTCGGCGGATAGCCAAGCTAAAGTTTCGTAAACAATTTCTTTGTAGCGGGGTTTTGGACTCCATTTAAAAGCATCTGAATATAGGCTTATTAGTTGGCCGTTATCGTATAGCATTTTTTCGAAATGCGGAATATGCCATTTACTATCAACCGAGTAACGGGCAAAACCGCCACGTAATTGGTCGTATATGCCGCCTGCCGCCATTTTATCCAGCGTAAGCGAAACAATAACTTGCGCTGCATCGTCTTTTAGTAAATGTGCTGCTTGCATTAAAAATTCCCAATTATTAGGCATCGGAAACTTGGGTGCTCGGTTATGTCCACCATCGCTAAAATCGAAAAGCATTTTCCAAGGCTTTAAAATTTCGGTAAGATGGGTTATTGTGTAGGTTTTTTCTTCGCTTATTAATTTAATTTTATCGCCATCTTTTATTCCTTGGGTTAAACGTATGGCATACTCTTCGGCTTCTTGTGGTTTGGTATCCCAAAATTGGGCTAAGTTTAAAAGTAATTTTTTCCAGTCGGTTTTTGGGAAATAAGTACCGCCATAAATTGGACGTTGATCTGGTAGGCAAAAACAGTTTAACGGCCAACCGCCACGACCTGTCATCAATTGTACAGCAGCCATATAAATCTGGTCTATATCGGGGCGCTCTTCACGGTCAACTTTTATGCACACAAAAAACTCGTTCATCAGCTCGGCAACTTTCACATCTTCAAAGCTTTCGTGTTCCATAACATGGCACCAATGGCAAGCCGAGTAACCTATACTTATTAAAATTAGTTTGTTTTCGGCTTTGGCTTTTTCTAAAGCTTCGGGCCCCCACGGATACCAATTTACAGGGTTATTGGCATGTTGCAATAAATAGGGCGATGTGGAGGCAGATAAACGATTCATATTGCAAAACTAAATATTTGGTTTATAATATTTGTAGGCAATTTATCAGATTATTTGTGGCGGTGCTTTCAAATTTATTAGCACAAAAAATCTCAGTCCTCTTCTTCTAATAAAAGCTGTATAATGCCATCAACCATACCCACTTTTGGTACGTATAAACTTTTAATATTTCCCCATTTCATAACGCTTAAAAATATATCGCCAGCAGGAATAATAACGTCGGCTCTATCATGGTTAAGGCTTAGAACATTAATACGATCTTTTAGCGAAAATGAGTTTAAATAACCTTGCAAAGTCTTTAACTTGATGTATGTAAGCGGTGTTCCATCTTTCTCTTCGGATAATTTAAACAATTTATTAATGTTTCCGCCGGTACCAATACCTATTATATTTTTGTGATGTTTTAAGTTTTCTTTTAACCACTGCATCATTTGTTCCCAAGTTTCGTCTTTATCTTGATTATCTAAAATACGTATAGTACCTAAGTTAAACGATTTTGAGGCCAACATTTTAGCTTCAGAAAAAACAGACAATTCGGTACTGCCACCGCCAACATCAATGTACAAATAGTTTTTGTTTCTATCCATAGTTTGCTCAACATGGCTACTGTAAATAATACTGGCTTCGCGATGTCCTTCAACAATTTCGAGATTTATATTTGCTTGCTTTTTTATTCTTAGTACCAAACTTGCACCATTATTTGCTTCACGCATGGCCGATGTTGCACATGCCATATAGCGGGTAACTTTGTAAACATCCATTAGGTTTCTAAAAGCTTGCATAGTTTTTACCAAATCATCGGCTTTTTTGTCCGATATTTCGTGGTCTATAAAAGCATCATCGCCTAAGCGCAAAGGTACACGTATAAGAGTGTTTTTTTTGAACGATTTTGTGCCGTTATTATCTACAATATCGGCAATTAATAGCCTTATTGCATTAGAACCCATGTCTATTGCTGCGTACCTCAAAGTATTAAGTTTTTATTTTTTAAGTAGTTGTATGTATCTATTTGGGTGCGATATTTTATTTTAATATTGTTTTTGTGGTATTTATTGTTGTTAAGTTGATTTATTTCGCGAGATTTTGTATTATCCATTAGCTGTATATCAACCATTTGCCTTATTTCTTCTTTAATATTTTTATCATAAATTGGAAAACCAACTTCCACTCTATGGTCTAAATTACGGGTCATTAAATCTGCCGAAAGGAGAAATATTTTTTCTTTATCATGGTTTGCGAAAATCCAAATTCGGGCATGTTCTAAAAATTTATCAATTATTGATATTACCTCAATATTCTCACTAAAACCCACTTTGCCGGGAACCAAACAACACATTCCGCGTATAATTAATTTAATTTTTACACCCGCATTGCTGGCAGTGTATAGTTTTTTTATAGTTAACTCATCGGCCAAGGAGTTCATTTTTAATATAATGTAGGCGATTTTACCTGCCTTTGCATTATCAATTTCGGTATCAATTAAGGTAAATAATTTAGGTCTGGTTTCTAATGGCGATACTACTAAATGTTTATAATCTTTAGAAAGTGTTTTTTTACTTAGCGCATCAAAAACTTTGTGCAGCTCGGTTGTTATGCGTTTATCTGCCGTAAATAAACTATGGTCGCAGTATATTCGGGCTGTTTTCTCGTTGTAATTGCCTGTGGCTAAATTGGCGTAAAACACAGGTTCGCCTTTTTCTATACGGGTAATTAAACAAATTTTGGTGTGTACTTTATAGCCTGTAATACCGTAATTTACGTTCACACCTTCTTCTTGTAATCGGTTTGTCCAATAAATATTTGCTGTTTCATCAAATCTTGCTTTAAGTTCAACCAAGCAATTTACTTTTTTACCATTACGGCAAGCGTTAATTAAAGCATTAATTATTTTGGAGTTTTCGGCAAGGCGGTAAAGTGTAATATTAATTTCGGTTACTTTTGGATCTATTGCGGCTTCACGCATAAAATGTATGATATAATCGAACGATTGGTAAGGAAAATTTACCAAATAATCTCGCCGTTTAATTAGCTGAAACATTCCTTTTTGTATGCTTAACCCGTTTACTGGCAAAGGCAATATTTTTTTATATTCTAGGGTTTCATCGCCCACGTTAGGAAACGAAATAAAATCTTTAAAGTTATGGTAACGGTTACCCGGAATTAAACTTTCGGAATGTAAATTAAGCTTGTTTACCACCAACGATAGCATATCAATAGGCATTTCGCTATCGTACAATAAACGCATTGGCTTTCCTTTTTTTCGTTTTTGAATACTTTTTGTAAGTAAATCTACAAACTTATCGCTAACGGTTTTATCTAAATCTAATTCTGCATCTCGAGTAATTTGTAACGAATGTGCTTCAATTTGGTTGTAATCAAAAATAAAGAAAATTTCATCTAAGCAATATCTAATTACATCATCTAAAAGAATAATAAATTTAAGTTTATTGGTTTCGGGCAAAACTAAAAACCTGTTTAATGTTTTAGGTATTTCTATTAAAGCGTGTTTTATTTGTGGTTTGCTTATTTTATCATCAGTCTTAATTAGTTTAACTAGCAGGTAAATTACGCGGTCTCTTAACTCGGGGAAAGGTGCTTTTTCATCAATAATAATGGGCACAATAGTTGGTAAAATATGTTCTCTAAAATGCTCTTTTACAAACTGCCCACGGGTTACATTTAGTTGTATATCGTTAATTATAAAAATTTTATTCTCGGCAAGTTCTTTAATAATATCGGCGTATAAACCATTAAATTTTTTCTCTTGCTTTACTACAATATTTTTAATTTGGTTAAGTGTTTTTTTAGGATTATAACCCAATTCCTCTTTAACCTTACTAACTACAATTGCTAATCGGTTAAGCGTTGCTACACGCACACGGTAAAATTCATCGAGATTTGATGAAAATATAGCCAAAAATTTAATTCGTTCTATTAAGGGTACGCTATGGTCGGCAGCTTCTTGTAAAACCCTATCGTTAAAATAAAGCCAACTTATTTCTCGGTTTAATAAAGGTATTTTGGGTAAATTCATTTAGATAAAAAAAATCCCGAAGCCAATGGGATCGGGAATCGAAATTGCAAATTTTTATGTTAATTAAATATTAAATAAACATAACTTTAATTTATATTCCCTTAATAAAATTAAGTTGTTTTAAGTTTGGTTGTGGATGCCTTTGATACCGCAGGACTAGCTTTAACCGCTGTTGGTTTAATTACCGATTTTGGTGTAGCTAATTGTTTTTCAACATTTACGGCTGCTTTTTTTACAACAGAAGTTACTTTTTCAATTTCTTTTTTTGCCGCAACTACTTTAGGTGCAATTTCTTTTTTTACTTGTGTTAAAGTGGCATTGGCAATTTTTTTAGTTTGTTTTGCGTCTTTAACAAGTTCTTTTTTTACTTTAACAACAGCTTTATTAGTTTTACTATTAGCCGACTCAAATTTTTCGCTTACTGCTAATTTTACATCAATAATTTTTTTGCTTAGCTTTTTAGCGATTATTTTACTTGCTTTTTTTAATTCATCGCCAATCTCTTCTACATCGTGACCAAGGCTCGAAATAAATGTGCGAAGTTTTTCAGATAAATCTGTTTCTAATTTTTGCTTAATGGCTTTTTTTGATTTTTTTATTGCTATTTTATTTGCATCTTTCATGATATTTTGAATGTTAAGTTAATATTAAGTAATTGTAAAATTAATGTTTTTTAAATAAGTTACACTATAAAAAAATTTATTATGCCCTCCTTTGATATTGTTAGTAAAATTGATGCGCAAACTTTAGATAATGCCATAAATAATGCCAAAAAAGAAATCTTAAATCGCTACGATTTTAGTACTTCTAAATCTACCATAGAATTAGATAAAAAAACAAATAAACTAGAAATTATTACCGAAGATGATATGCGTTTAAAAGCCATTACCGATTCGATAATTTCGAGATTTGTTAAACAAAATTTAGACCCAAATGCATTAGATTTTGAGAAACCTTTTTATGCCATTACAGGCAATATGATTAAAAAAGAAATTAATGTTAAAGAAGGGATTGATAAAGAAGTTGCTAAAAAAATTGTGAAGAAAATTAAAGATTCGAACTTAAAAGTACAAGCATCAATAATGGAAGACCAAGTGCGAGTGCAAGGGAAAAAGCTTGATGATTTACAAGAAGTTATTGCACTTTGTCGTGGCGAAAATTTTGGACAACCGTTGCAATATATCAACATGAGGGCTTAAATTTTAATTCACTAATTATTAAGAAATTCTAAAACAAAAACAGCAATTTTTAAAGTGAAGTGCGCACCATTTTGTAGTGCTCTATCCCTGCTTCATCAAAAATTTCTCCTTGTGCTACAAACCCAAATTTTGTGTATAAACCCATAGCTGTTAATTGTGCGTGTAAGTAAATATAGTTTGCATTTGCCGGTAAATCAGCTAAAAGTGCGGTTAATAAATGAGAGCCTACACCTAAACTTCTAAACTGTTTTAAAACAGCAAATCGTTCGCATTTATAGCCGTTTGGTGTTTGGCGCCAACGGCAAACGCCTGCTGGTATTTCATCGGCGAAAGCCAAAAAATGATGAGAAACTTCTTCGTTCTCGAACTCTAAATGTGCTGGGCAGTTTTGCTCAATTACAAACACTTGTTTTCTAATTGCAAAAGCAATTTCTAAATCGGTTTGATTAGTAATTTTTGTTACGGTAATTTTTGGCATACGATATATTTTAATACCCTATTTATCGGCGAAAGCAAACGAAAAAAAAAGGCTCTTCGCCATAATGTGTGGATTAATAATTTCATTAAAAATAATAGGCATTTATTTTTTCTTTTTCCTTGATGAAAAATAAACAAAAAATCAAGGCT
>REAS01000078.1 GCA_004294495.1 Sphingobacteriales bacterium | reverse complement strand
AAGAGGAAAGCCCGAAGTGGGGTGGCTTTGGGTGTTGGACGGACTTGAAACGGAAAGCCCGACTAGCGGGGGTAATTGAGTACTATAATGACCTTTTCTAAGAAATTTTATTGAACTATTTATTTTGCAATATATCTTTTATTTGGTCTTGAAGTTTTATTTGGGTAACACTAGTTACTTGCACTAATGGAAGGCGTAAATAACTTTGGCAAAGGTTTAGATGTTGCATTGCAGCTTTTACACCAGCGGGGTTACCTTCGGCAAAGCAAAGGCGTGTAAACTCTAAAAACTGGAAGTGTGCAGGCTGCGCTTGTATAAATTTACCTGCTAAACAGGTGCGTACCATTTGCGAAAATTGTGCTGGAAATGCGTTTGCTATTACAGAAATTATGCCTACTGCACCGATGGCTATCATAGGCAGGGTTATGGGATCGTCGCCAGAAATAAGCTGAAAATTGTGTGGTTTATTGGCTGCAATGGTATTTATTTGCTCGAAATTACCTGAAGCTTCTTTTATAGCTATTATATTTTCGAAATTGTTAGCTAAACGCAATGTGGTTTCGGCGGCAATATTCATGCCGGTACGGCCAGGTACGTTGTATAAAATTATGGGTAATATAGATGCCTCAGCTATTGCTTTATAATGTTGATAGATGCCTTCTTGGGTGGGTTTGTTATAATATGGCGATACAGAAAGTATGGCTACGTAACCTTGAATATTAAAATCGGCAACTTGTTTTACGATTTCGGAGGTGTTATTGCCTCCTAAACCTGCCACTAAAGGTATGCGGTTATTTACTTTTTGAGCCGTAAAATTATATATGCTTTCTTTTTCTTGAGGGCTTAGGGTTGCGGTTTCGCCAGTGGTACCAAGCACCACTATATACTCAACTTCACCTTGTATGAGATGCTCGATTGTGCGTTCGAGTGCGGCATAATCTATTTCTAGGTTTTCTAAAAATGGGGTTATTAATGCTACGCCGGTACCTTGTAAGTTAATCATTTTATGGTTTTGTGATGGGGTTGTAATTATGCTCCAATATTAATTTAAAAATATGAATTTTTTAGAATGTGTTTGTGATTAGGTTTAATTTAATGATTTATTTTTACAAATACTGCTTTTTTTAAAATAAAAGAGAAGATTTTAAAATTTTATAAAATGTTTTCAACAACTTATTTACGAGTTTGATGATACGTTTTGCTGCTTTTTTTTTGTTGATGATTTGCTTGCTGAAATATTATTATTCGGTTTTTTCTAAAAAATCTAAATCTTTACCAAAAGTTTCGTCTAGATTAAAGGCTGCAATAAAAGCTATAGTCAAGGTTGTTAAGCCAACAAAAAGTGCTGCGTTAATAATGCCGAAAGGTTGTTTTAACCATTGGAAACTTAAAGTTATTAAAACTACCGAGCCACGAACAAAATTTGGTACTGTTGTAGTTACTGTGGCCCGCAAATTAGTGCCAAACTGCTCGGCCGCAACAGTTACAAAAATTACCCAAAAACCAGTTGAAAGACCCAAAAGTACACAAATTATTAAAAATTGAGTTTCGCTAATTTTTTGGGAAAACAAGAATAATAATACACTAGCCAAAGTGGCTGTTAAAAATAAAATAATTATTTTTTTTCGGGTTTTAAATATTTGGCTTAAAAGGCCTGCTAAAACATCGCCAACAGAAATGCCTATGTAAGTAAAAATAATACCTTTACCGGCGCTTAGGGGTTGAGTTGAGCCCATAGCCTCTCCAAATTCGGGGGCAAAAGTTATTAATACCCCTACAACAAACCATACTGGTAAAGCAATTAATATGCAATTAATGTACTTTTCAAAAATGGAATAATTTTTAAAAAGCATTAAAAAATCGCCTTTTTTAACTGTTTTTTCTGTTTGAGTGTGTTGGTACATTGAAGATTCTAATACTCCCACCCTAAGCAAAAGTAATAATAAACCTAAGCCGCCGCCAATAAAATAAGAGGTTTGCCAAGCAAATTTATCGCCAACTAAACCGGCTACAACTGCGCCTAGTAAGCCTATTGCAGCAACAATCATTGTGCCGTAGCCGCGTTTTTCCTTGCTCATACTTTCGGCAACTAAGGTTATACCCGCCCCCAGTTCGCCAGCTAAACCTACGCCAGCTATAAACCTAATAACCAAATAAGCAGGCACTGTGCTTACAAATCCATTAGCAATATTTGCCAACGAATACATAATTATAGAACCAAAAAGCACTTTTAATCTTCCTTTTTTATCGCCCAAAATCCCCCATAAAATTCCGCCAATTAACATTCCTATCATTTGTGCGTTAATTAAGTTTACACCAGTACTTAATAATTCACTATCGGGTACGCCAATGCCTTTTAAACTTTGCACTCGTATTACTGAGAATAATACCAAATCATATATATCCACAAAATATCCTAATGAGGCAACTATAATTAGCAATACAAGATTTTTGTTTGGGTGTGAGGCTAGGTTCATTGATTTGATGATTGTAGGAGTTTAGTGTAATTATTATTGAGAATGTGAAATTAATGTTTTGAGGTTGGTATAATTATTTTGAGAGTTACTTGCGGTTGCTTGTTACTGAATTTTTACATTTGTTTTGATTGTATTTCCTCACCAAAAAATTGGTTCGCTTGTTTATTAAATATTTGTGTATCGCCCGATGTAAAAAATTCTTTTTTATGCTCTTTTATTAATTTTTCATCGATTTCGGGATGTCGGTTTAAATAATCTACTAAGCTATAGGCTACAATTTCCCCTTGAGATAAAAGTTGAATACCATGTGGTAAATATTTTTCTATTTTTGGAATTAAGAGCGGGTAATGTGTGCAAGCTAACAAGATACAATCAATTTTATTTGATTTTTTCAACAAATCATTAACATATTCTTTTACAAAAACATCTGCTGCAGGAGTTAAATGTTCATTGTTCTCTATAAGTGGAACCCACATTGGGCAACTTTGTTGATAGACTTGTAGATTTGGAGAAAATTTATTTAATTCTATTTTGTATGAGTTTGAGTTTATAGTACCTCGAGTACCCAAAATGCCAACGTGTTTGCTTTGGGTGTAATTAAAAATTACCTCAGCGGTAGGCCTAATTACTCCTAATACCCTATTATTTGGATATTTGCTAGGTAAATCATTTTGTTGTATGGTGCGCAAAGCTTTGGCGGATGCTGTATTACAAGCTAGAATCACCAAAGAACAACCTTTTGTAAAAAGCCATTCTACACACTCTAAAGTATATTTGTAAACGGTATCGAAATCGTAATCGCCATAAGGCGAACGGGCATTATCCCCTAAATAAATATAATTGTATTGCGGTAACTTTTTGGCAATGGAACTAAACACGGTAAGGCCCCCAAAACCGGAATCGAAAACGCCTATAGATTTGTTGTTAAAACTCATATAAAAACAAAAATGCGATTAGGTTTTAAAACTTAATCGCATTAAATGTAGTATTAATATTTTTATTTGATGCCTAATTTAGCTTTAACATCGGCCAATATGTTCACACCGCCATCGGAGTATATTACCGCTTGTTGAGATATATCTATAACATAAGCTAAGCCTTTTTCTTTTGCTACAGTTTTAACAGCTTGCTCGGCTTTTTTAAGAATTGGGTCGTATAATTCGCCTCTTTTTTTCTCAAAATCTTGAGAAGCTTTTTGTTGAAATTCTTGAATACGTTTTTCTAAATCCTGAATTTCTTTAACTTTTGCATCTTTTAAAGCATCGCTCATTGTTTTTTCTTTAGATTGAAAATCGGCAACTTTGCTTTGATATTCGGTGTACATTGTTTTACCATCAGTATCTAAAGTAGCTTTATATACTTCTAATTGCTTATCGGCAACTGCAATTTCGGGCATTGCTTTTATAAGTTCGGCCGAGTTTATATGGGCAATTTTTTGTTGTGCATTGGCAGCGCTAATACTTAATACTAAACAAACTGCTATTGCGGTTACTTTAAATAAATTTTTCATTTTCTGGTTCTACTAATTTTAAATTATTGTTTATATTTTTTTGTTTTACGGTTTAACTATACCTGCTTTGTACCCTAATTTAGTTATAATATCATTGCTTTTATCGTAAGTGTTACGGCCAAAAAGTAGGGTAACGCCTGCACTTTTATCAAATATCATATCTAAATCTTCGGCTTCGGCATACTCTTTAATGGTTGCTGCTACCCTATCTTGAATAGGTTTAATTAATTTTACTCGTTCTTTAAATAAATCACCTTCGTAACCAAATTTTAATTTTTGGTAATCTTTAGCTGCTTTTTCTTTGTCGATAATCTCATTTTCGCGACGTTTACGCATTTCTTCGGAAAGCAAAACCTGATCGGCCTGATAGGCTTTGTACAGCTTTTCTACCTCTTGAAACTTGGCATCAATTTCTTTTTGCCATACGTTTGATTGATTATCAAGTTGCTTTTGTGCCGATTTATAATCGGGAATACTTTTTAAAATAAACTCGGAATCAACATACGCCAAACGTTGTGCCGATGCTGCTAAACCGAAACTTGTTGTAATTAATAAAGCTAAAATATACTTTTTCATAATATAAATTGTTTTTTTTTAATAAATGATTAAATTAATCATGAGACGGTAGATAAAACAAAAGGTTTAATTAAAACCTCCCATTTGTTGGGCTATACTAAAAGTAAAAGATTGTTTACCGCCATCTTGCTGGCCGGGTATAGGATCGAAACCGTGACCATAATCTAGACCTAATAAACCAAAAATTGGTAAAAATATACGGGCACCTACACCTGCCGACCTACGTACATTGAATGGATTAAAGCTGCTAAACTTATTCCAGGTATTACCACCTTCGGCAAAACCTAAAACAAATACAGTTGCCGATTGGCTAAGAGATATTGGGTAGCGTAACTCTAACATATATTTTGTAAAAATTGGTTTACCCGAATTTGTTGGTACCCCCTCGGACACTACAGCATTGTTGGCATAACCACGCATGGCAATAACTTCGGAACCCTGTAAAAAATCGAACCCTTGCATACCATCGCCTCCTAGTTTAAACCTACCAAATGGTGCTTGGCCTACTTGCCTATTGTAGAAACCTAAGAAACCAAATTGTGCTTGTGCTTTTAATATTAACTTACCATAAATTTTTTGGAAAAATTGGGATTCGAACTTCCATTTATGATATTCGGAAAACTGGTAACGTTGTGATGTTGAAAGGTTATCGTAATTTTTACCATTTAAAAATGAGTAAGGCGGCGTAGCTTGTACAGTAAATTTTAGGTTTGAACCCGATGTTGGAAAAATTGGCGCATCAACCGAGTTACGACTTAACACTTGGCTTAAGCTTAAATCATAAGAATCGCCATTGGTAAATAAAAAACCGCTATAATTTCTTAGTTTGTATTGTTGCAAGTTTGCCGCGTAATCTACCCTAAAATAATCGTCGGGGAATTTTAATTGTTTACCTAAACTAAAGGTAACGCCGTTTAATCTTATTTTTTGTTGGTCCGCATCGCCATTTGGCCTGCCATTACTTTGTAGAGATGTAAATGCACTAATTCCAAAGTAAACTGGTTTTTTACCTCCAAACCAAGGTTCGGAGAAAGAGAAACTGTACGATTGGTAAAATTTACCATTGGTTTGCCCTCTGATACTCAATTTTTGCCCATCGCCTTTAGGTAATGGTTTGTAAGATTTAGCATTAAAAATATTTTTTGCCGAAAAATTATTAAACGTTAATCCTAAAGTACCTACTATACGACCACCACCAAAACCACCTGATAGTTCTACCTGATCGGAAGGTTTTTCTACCACAGTGTATTGTATGTCTACGGTACCATCGGCGGGGTTGGGTATGGGTTTCATATCCATTTTTTGCTCATCAAAATTACCCAGTTGCACAATTTGTCTTTGCGAGCGTATTAAAGCTTCTTTAGAGAATTTTTGACCAGGTTTTGTTCTTATTTCACGTAAAATTACTTTATCGTTGGTAAGTTCGTTACCTTTTATAATAATTTTATTTATGGTGTATTGAGGCCCTTCGGCAATGCGTATTTCTAAATCTATGGTATCTTTGTAGATACGGGTTTGTATAGGTTCAACATTAAAAGTTAAATAACCATCGTTAAGATATAGTGATGAAACATCGTCGCTATTAGGACTACTTCGTAACCTTTTTTCTAATTTTTCTTCACTAAAAACTTCGCCTTTTTCTATACGTAATATTTGTTTTAATACACTTGTGCTATATTTAGCATTACCCGCAAAGTTTATATTACCAAAGTAATATATTGGGCCTTCGTGTATTTTTAAATCAATTTTTACAGTATTTTTTTCGAATTTGTATACCGAATCGGACAATATTTCTGCTTCGCGATAGCCTTTAGCTCGCATTTTAGCTACCATACTAGTTTTATCTTCTTCGTATTTTTCTCTATTGAATTTACCCGAACCAAAAACTTTATAAAATGCTTTTTCTTTAGTTTTTTTAAGATACTTTTTCAATTTCGCATCTGAAAATATAGTATTTCCTTCGATGTTAATTTTGCTAACTTTTACTTTCTTATTTTTATTAACGTTTATGGCTACAATACGACTGTTAACATCGCTTGTATCGTTGCTGATATTAATATCAACGGCGGTATTTAAATAACCCTTATCAACAAAATGCTTTTTTATGATGGTATTTATGGTGATATTTAAATTTTCGTTAACAATTTTACCTTTTTGGTTATTTAGTTTTTCTTTAATATCAGTGGTTTCACTTTTGTTAAGTCCAGTAATATTTATGCGACCTACTCGTGGCCTTTCGGTAAGATTTAAATCAAAAAATATGGTATCGCTTTTTATGTTGGCAATGCTAAGTTCAACATCATCAAACAAGCCTTGAGCCCAAAGTTTTTTTACTGCATTAGCCGTTGCATCGCTAGGTACGGTTATGTTTTGGCCAACTGTAAGTTCGGATAATGTTACTAAAACCGATTTATCTAAATATACTATCCCATTTACGTTTACACCACCTATTACATATTGTTTAGGGTTTAAATATTCGGTGCTATCTGTAACAGGTGAGGTGTTTTTTAGTGTTGGTGCTTGAGAATACCCAGCAAGTACAAAACACAACAAAACTAGGGTAATTACAACTTTATTCATTTATTTTTTTTGACACCGCTAAAATAGCGGTTAACTTTGTTAATTTTTGTTAATAAAATTTTTAACCCAATTGCTCGCTGGTAAGCCCAAACCTACGTTCACGTTTTTGGTAATCGTAAATGGCTTCAAAAAGGTCTTCTCGCCTAAAATCGGGCCAAAGTTTAGGTGTAAAATATAACTCGGCGTAAGCCAACTCCCATAATAAATAGTTGCTTATACGGTGTTCGCCGCTGGTACGTATCATTAGCTCGGGGTCGGGTAGGTTGTGCGTATTTAGGTACGATGGAAAAATTTCCTCGTTTATATCGTTTACATTTAGTTCACCATTTTGAACGGCTATGGCTATATTTTTTGCTGCGTTTGCAATATCCCATCTAGCGCTGTAACTTAATGCGAGTGTTAAAGTTAGGCGGTTATTGTGGGCTGTTTTTTGCATTGCTTGGCTTAACTCTCGTTTGCAAATTTCTGGTAAGGCATTAATATTACCTATAACATTAAGTTTTACATTGTTATCAACTAGTGTTTTAGTTTCGCGATTGATGGTGGATATTAATATTTCCATTATGGCTGTTACTTCTAGTTTTGGGCGATTCCAGTTTTCGGTTGAGAAGGCGTAAAGCGTTACGTTTTGTATACCAATTTCGGTTGCCCCTTCAATTACATCTTTAACAGATATAACGCCGTGTTTATGCCCGAAAACCCTTAATTTACCTTTTTCCTTTGCCCATCTGCCATTACCATCCATTACTATTGCAATATGTTTAGGAAGTTTTGATAGGTCTATTTGATCCTTAAAATTCATTAATAAATTAAAAATTTGTTAAAACGAGTAGCATTTTTGACTTACAAAGGTATAAGATAAGGTTATACCACCAAACATATAGGTGTCGTTTTTTCTAAAATCGCCTCGTTGAGTACCGGTAACCCCAATTTTGCTAATTGATGGATCTGATAGTTGGGTGCGTTCTACAGTAATATTAGGTTGGTCATTTAACTGACTAGCAGTTGGGTAATAAGCACTTACATCATCTAAATAATCGGTAAAAGCGGTACGGTAACCAAATTCGCCAATCAAATTAAAGTTTTCGGATAAATTTATTTTTACACCAACGCCAAACGGTATCGCTAAAGCATTGGTTTTATAATTTTGAGTTTGTCCTTCGGTGCGGTAGTTTTTTAAATCGTAGGTTTTATTATTTAGTTTGGTTTGTGGGTTAAACATAATGCCCGATATGCCCGAAAACACAAATGGTGTAATGCGTTTTTTACCCCATAAACGACCATAATCAAAAAAATTGAACTCTACCTGTAAGCTGGCTTCTGTTATAGGTGTGAAAAAACTTAGGTTTCTATCTCGCTCTTGTTGGCTTTTTGATTGGAAATCATAAGATTCTATTTGTCCTTTTAAAACCGAAAGTTTTACCGACCAGTAACCATCAATATTGTTCTTAACCATCCCACCAAAAGCAAAATTGGTAAGTTTTAAATATTTGTTTTGGTTTAAATCGCCAATGTAACCCATTGCACCGCCGGTTACGCCAATTTCCCAAACTTGTGCTTTAGCTGTTATGGAAAACAATAATATGAGTATGAATAGTGTATTGCGCTTCATTAAAATTTAGTAGTTTCGAGTATCAATGCCCCAAAGTAATTTGTTTCTTAACGTTGATAGGTAGCTTTCATTGTTTAAACGTACCAAATTAATATCGAAATTGGCTCGTTTAACAGTTAATTTTATACTGCTATTAATAACTTCGGTTCGCGAATCGCAACTTACTAAGTACTTTGCACTACGCCCTTCAATTTCAAATGTTAGTACGCTGGTATCAGATAATACAACCGGCCTTACGTTTAAATTATGTGGCGAAATGGGGGTAATAATAAAATTTCCCGAACGTGGAAAAACTATTGGCCCACCACAACTCATAGAGTAAGCGGTTGACCCAGTTGGGGTTGCAACTATCAAACCATCGGCCCAATAAGAATTTAAAAACTCGCCATCTTGAAAACAATGTATCAACATCATTGCCGATGTATCTCGTTTGTGGATGGTAAAATCGTTTAAGGCAAAGTTAAAATCGCCAAAAAGTGTTTGGTTTGATGTTACTTCTAATAAACTGCGGGTATCTAAAGTAAAATTATTGTTTAAAATACCATCAATGGCTCGTTGTATGCCATCTTTATTGATACTGGCTAAAAAACCTAACCTTCCAAAGTTTATTCCTATTATGGGTATGCCCGAGTCTTTAATAAACGTTACACTATCTAACATTGTACCATCGCCGCCAAGGCTTACTAAAACATCAACATTGGCTTTTAAATCTAAATGGGTTTTAAAAGTTTGAAATTGTTTTGGTAAAAAAACCTTGTCGCTTACAAAACTGTAAAAATCATGATGAACAAAAACATTTGCTTTGCTTTGTATTAAACAATCAAAAACCTGTTGTACGTAGGGTAAAACGTTACTGTTAAACTGTCGGCCGTAAATACCTATTTTCATAAGTGGTTGTTTATTAAAAGCTAAGGTAGTTCATTAACGATTGATAACGGTTGTTTATATTATCGTTATCGTTACTGTGGTTAAAGGTTGCTTTTATTACATAATTGTACCTTAATAAAGCGGCAATTATAGGGTTAATATCTATTTTATTTAGTTTTAAAGTAATTTCTATTTTGGTTGATTGAGGAAAATATTTGGTATATGAACTTAGTATTTGTGCATCTTGGGCTTCAATAATTTGGGCAATGTGTGCCAACGAATTATCGTTATGGTTAATTTCTAACACTAAAATACCCCCCGCATTTTGTACCGCTGTAATAGTGGCCATACACTCAATAATTGTTTGCAAAGTTATTAAACCAATGTATTTTTGGTTATTATCTAAAACTGGTAAAACAGTAAGTTGTTGCTCATAAATGGTACGTATAACATCGTAAACGTGTTGTTGCTGGTAAACAAAGCTATTTAAATTATTAAGGCTTAAGGCATTTATTAGGGTGTGGTTTGTTGTTATTTCTATTAAATCATCCTCGGCAATTAAGCCAATATACTCAAAATCATCGCTAATTATAGGTAAATGACTTACCTTAAAACTGGCCATTACTTGCTTAGCCCTTTGCACCGTATGGTTTGGGTTTAGAGGTAAAATGGTGTTAGATATAAGCTCTAAAGCAAGCATTTTTTTATAAACTTTGCAAAAATGTTCTTAAAATTCTATTAAATTCTAAGGGTTGTTCCATCATTGGGGCGTGGCCACATTCGGCTATCCATTCTAACTGGGCATTGGGTAAAAGTAAATTAAATTCTTCGGCAACATCTGGCGGGGTAATTTTATCATTTTTCCCCCAAATTAGCATAACAGGAATAACAATATGATGTAAATCTTTAGACATATTGTGCCTTATGGCCGATTTTGCCATTGCAAGTAGCCTAATAACTTTTGATCTATCGTTCACAGTTTGGTAAACTTCATCAACCAATTCTTTAGTAGCTGTTGCGGGATTATAAAAAGTGTATTCAACTTTTTCTTTAATAAAATCGTAGTTTTCTCGTTTTGGAAACGAGCCACCAAACGCGTTTTCGTAAAGACCCGAACTGCCAGTTAAAACCAATGCTTTAACATATTGCGGGTGCGAGCTTACATAGATTAAACCTACATGCCCTCCCAACGAGTTGCCCAAAACTGTTATATCACTAAACTGTTTAAATTTTACAAACTTGTGTACAAATTTGGCTAATGTTTTAACACCAGTTGTTAAAATAGGTAAATCGTAAATTGGCAACATGGGTATTACCACTTTATAGTTGCTTTTAAACTCAGTAATAACGTCTTCCCAATTGCTAAGATTACCCATTAAACCGTGTAGTAACAATAAAACTGGCCCTTCGCCCACTTCAATATAACTAAATCCGTTTTCTTCTTTAATTGCCAATTCCATATAGAATAAATCGCAAAATAAGTTTTTTAAATGCTAAAATAATAGTATTGGTTTATTTTGATTGCAAAAACTTAATTTATAAGGTTTTAAAATTAATTATATAAACAAAATGTAAACCACATTTAATTTAAAAGTGTTTTAATTACTTCGGATATTGCTTTGCCATCGGCTTTGCCAGCTAAGTTTTTATTAGCTAACGCCATAATTTTGCCCATATCTTTTATTAATGTTATTTGTAAATCGCTAATTATTTGTGCAATGTAAACTTTTATTTCAGCGTGGGTTAGTTGTGTAGGTAAATATTTTTCTATTACCAACGCTTCATCTATTTCTATTTGGTATAAATCGGGGCGGTTTTGAGTTTGATAAATTTCGGCCGATTCTTTTCTTTGTTTTATTAGCTTTTGTAAAACTTTAATTTCGGCTTCGGCCGATAAAATATCTGAAGCACCTTTTTCGGTTTTAGCAATTAGCAAAGCAGATTTTATGGCCCTTAACGACCGTAAAGCGATTTCTTGCTTGGCCAGCATTGCGGTTTTAATATCTTGGTTAATGGTGTTTTCTAACGACATAATATGTTTGAGCAAATATTTTTTTTAAAATTACAAATTTTTATGCCAATACGTAGCCGAAGCTTGTGCTGTTGGCATTATTACCAAATCGTTTATGTTTACGTGTGCGGGCGTATTAACTGTAAACCAAATGGTTTGGGCAATATCGGTAGGTGTTAAGGCATCGTAACCTTGGTAAACTTTATTTGCTTTTTGGGAATCTCCGCCAAAACGCACTAAAGAAAACTCGGTTTCAACCGCACCAGGGTGTATAGCTGTAACTTTTATTTGGTGAGGTAACAAATCTATTCGCATAGCTTGGCTTAGTGCATTTACAGCGTGTTTGGTGGCGCAGTAAACGTTTCCGCTGGCGTAAACTTCTTTTCCTGCAATTGAGCCTAGGTTTACAATGTGACCTTTTTTATTAGCTATCATTAGGTTAGCAACTATTTTGGTAACATATAGTAAGCCTTTTATATTGGTATCAATCATGGTATCCCAATCGCTGGTTTGGCCATTTTGTATGGGTGTTAAGCCTAAACTTAAACCTGCATTATTTATTAAAACATCAATGTTTTTATGGGTTTGAGGTAAATTATCTAAATGTTGGCTAACTTCTTTTTTGTTTTGTACATCAAAATTTAAGGCCAAAACACTAATTGGATATTTTTGTTCGATTTCTGATTTTAAAACTTCTAACAGATGGTTACGACGCCCAGTTATAATAAGGTTATACTTGTTTTCAGCAAAAATATGTGCGCAAGCTTTACCAATACCCGCAGTTGCTCCCGTAATTAATACTGTTTTTGGCATGGTAAATTTTTAACGAAAATAAGTAAAAAATTGACTTAACTACTCAAAATATAAACTAAATTGAAAATTACGTAAGTACATTTTTTCGATAGGGTTGGCATAAAGAGTATTGTTATTTAATAACACGCTGTTTATAGAATTGCTAATTTTAAACTCAGGCGATAGTTTAAAAAATTCGAAGTAAAAATCGAAACCTAAGCCAACTTCGTAAGAAAGTATATTTTTAGTATTTTTTATAAATTTAAACTCGGGGTCTAATATTTCATCGTCCTCTTTCTTTTTTGATGCAATGTTTATACCGTACTTCATCCCACCTAAAACGTAAGCTCTAAAATTGTTTCTTCTATCTGATTTTAGTTTTATACCCACGGGAAATTCGACCATTACCGCCGAAACAGTACGACGAGTAAAACCATCGGGCGATATGGTACCTTCTTGTTCGTAGTTTTTTTTGTTTTTAAATTCGTAACCTACTACCCTATCGGTAAAAACTAAAGTTGGAGTAAACCTAAAATCTAAATGCTTAGTTAACAATACATTGGCTACAAAACCTACGCCAAAACCTGGGTTACTTGGTGCTTGTATGCTTTGTAACGAATCGGTACTAGGTTTAAAACCTTTTTCGGGATTTAGATACGGGTTGCGCCAATTACTGTTTTTTATAATTTTATATTGTGATGATACGTATTGAAACGTAAAACCAAAATGAACATCCTCATCATCAACCCCGCCCCCAAAATTACCCTGTGCAAATGTTTGTGTTAGTGCAAATACGCCAACAATAGTAAAAATATATCTTAGTTTAATCATTTAATTCCTGTGTAAATAGAACAAATTCCAAACGCTAAAGGTTTGCATTTGGTATTGTTAAAGCCCGCATTTTTCATAATAATATTAAATTTTTCTCCATCGGGGAAAGCAGCAACCGACTCGGGAAGGTATTTATAAGCTCCATTATCGTTACTGAAAAGTTTGCCAATTGCTGGGGTTATATATTTAAAATAAAAGTTATATAGTTGTTTTACCGGAAATACTTTGGGCTTACTAAATTCTAAAACCACTAATTTTCCACCAGTTTTAAGTACTCTATTAATATCAGTTAAGCCTTTTAATAAATCATCGAAATTTCGAACTCCGTACGCAACCGTTACGGCATCAAATGTATTAGCGGGAAATAAAAGTTGTTCCGAATCGCCCAAGCGAACCTCAAAAACATCGGATTTTTGGCGTTCAATTATTTTTTTATCGGCAACGGCCAACATACCTTCAGAGATATCAACTCCAATAATTTTTTCAGGTTTTAGTATTTTTATAGCTTCAAATGCAAAATCGCCAGTACCTGTAGCTACATCTAAAATAAACTTTGGATTATCTTTTAATAACTGTTTTATTGCAATTTTTCGCCAAATAATATCAATACCTAAAGAAAGAAAATGGTTTAAAAAATCGTAAGTTTTAGATATATTGTTAAACATGGTAGCCACTTGCTGTGTTTTAGTGGCTGTTGTGTTTTTGTAGGGCGTAACTTTTGTTGTCATTGTTTGCAAATATAAGTTTTTGCTTAATGTTTTTTAGGAATTGATTTGGTTAGTTTTATTGTGATTTTTTTTTAGATCTTATGCTATTAACTTAAGTTTAATAAATTTTGTTTTAAATTCCTACCGTATTATACTGTAAATTATAAAGCTTCTTATAATACCCATTTAGGTTAAGTAATTGCTGGTGTGAGCCTTGTTCCACAATTTGGCCATGGTGCAAAACCATTATTTTATTTACATTTTGAATGGTTGATAAACGATGAGCAATTACAATTGATGTGCGACCAACCATCAGTTTTTTAATGGCAGCTTGTATTAACATTTCTGTTTCGGTATCAACGGATGATGTAGCTTCGTCTAGTACTAAAATTTTAGGATTATAAACTAAAGCTCTAATAAATGATAGCAATTGTGCCTGCCCTGCAGATAATGTTGAGCCACGCTCTTGCACCTGATATTGGTACCCACCGGGCAAACGCATAATAAATTGGTGTGCCCCTACTTGTTTTGCAGCATCAATAATTTTATCTAAAGTTATATTGGGATTATTAAGGCTTATGTTGTTGGCAATAGTATCGGAAAACAAAAAAACATCTTGCAAAACTGTTGCTATTTGCGACCTTAAATAAGTAATATCATAGTTTTGGATTGATATGTTATCAACACAAATTTCGCCTTTATTTATTTCGTAAAAACGATTTAAAAGATTTATAGTTGATGATTTACCAGCCCCAGTTGCGCCTACAATTGCTAATGTTTCGCCTTTTTTTATTTCAAAACTAATATCTTTTAACACGTAATTTTCATCGGCGTAAGCAAACCAAACGTTTTTAAAACTAATTTCTCCTTTTAAAACATCGGGTTTTAAAGTGCCGTTATTAAGTGTTTTTTCATCGGTATCTAAAACTTTAAAAATTCTATCTGCACCAACCATGCCCATTTGTAGGGTATTAAACTTATCGGCTAACTCGCGTATTGGCCTAAAAAGCATGTTAATATACATTATAAAAGCCACAACTACCCCAGGCGAAACTTGGTTATTTAATATACTTTTTGACCCATACCAAACTAATAAACCAATAGATATTGACGAAATAACCTCGACCACCGGAAAAAAAATTGAATAATACCAGTTGGATTTAATGTTTGCATCTCGGTGTTCTTTGTTTATGGCTTCAAATTTTTGGTATTCTTGATTTTGGCGAGCAAAATATTGTATTATCCTAATGCCGCTAATATGTTCTTGCAAAAAAGTGTTTAACAAACCTACCTGGGTACGTACGTTTTGAAAAGCATTTTTTATAGCTTCCTTAAAAATGTAAGATGCTAAAACCAAAAAAGGCATGGGTATTAAAACCACCAAAGTTAGTTGCCAGTTTTGATAAAACATTACCCCAATTACAGCTATTAACTGTAAAATACTGCCTATAATAACAATAATTCCTTCCGAAAAAATATCTGCAATGGTTTCTAAATCAGATACAGTACGAGTAATAAGTTGGCCAATGGGTGTTTTATCGAAATAACGAAGCCTTAATTTAGTAATGTGGTTAAATACGTGGGTGCGTAAATCTTTTATTACACTTTGGCCTAAAGTATTGGTTAAAAAAGTGTGGTAGTATTGTATAATAGTTTGCACTATTAGTAGCAAAACCATCAATAAAACCATTGTTAACAAACCCGATGAGTTGTTTTTTAAAATAAAGTCGTCAACAGTTATTTGGGTTATTAATGGCCTTAATGGCGATGTTATAGCAATGCCAATAGTTAAAAAAATGCACCAATAAAAAACCACTTTATATGGCTTGGTATATTGTAAAATGCGTTTTAGCAAATCCCAATCGTAAGTTTTACGCACTATATTATCGGTCATTATCTAAATAATTATAATTTACTTTGGTAAGATATAAACCACAAGCCGGTACCGAAGCACCAGCATTGCTACGGTTTTTACTTTCAATAATGGTTCGCAAATCGTGTGGATTTAATTTTCCTAACCCAACATCAACAAGTGTACCTACAATCGCTCGCACCATATTCCGTAAAAAACGGTCGGCAGTTATGTAAAAAATTAGACCGTTATTGGTTTTATGCCATTCGCAACAAAGCAATTTGCATAAGGTTGTGTGGTTATCGGCATTAGCTTTACAAAAACAGGCAAAGTCGTTGTATGTTAAAATTATAGCAGCAGCTTGGTTCATGGCTACTAAATCTAAATCATCGTGTTTAATTAGCCAACTTGTATTGGTTTTAAAAGGGTCTTTATTAAAATGAATATGGTATTGATAGGTGCGTAAAGTTGCATCAAAACGGGCGTGAGCATTATTATTTACCGGTACAATCTTTTTAGCTACTACATCTAATGGTAAAATAGCGTTTATGCTTTTGAGGGTTTTAGGACTAATAGTAATTTCTATATCCGTATTTTGCAAATCAAAATGTGCGAAAAATTGCGTGGCGTGTACACCTGCATCGGTACGGCCACAACCCAATGTTTCTATGTTTTGCCTAAAAATGATGCTTAGTTTCGCATCTAAAACTTGCTGTACCGCTAAAGCGTTGGGTTGCGTTTGCCAGCCGTGGTAAGCTGTACCATTATAAGCTATTTCGATAAAAAAACGTTGGGTGGTTAGCACCATACAAATTTAACAAATTTATAAGTTAAATTTTAAACCTATAAAATTTTTTGTTTATACCCAGGGCAAACGCATTTAACTTTGCCATAAGAATAAAAAATATTTTAACTTAAACAAAATTAATTTAAGCACAATAAACCCTCTCGGGTTTATTAC
>REAS01000192.1 GCA_004294495.1 Sphingobacteriales bacterium | reverse complement strand
ACCCTTACGGATAGAATGAACTACTGCTCGTCGCCCATTAACAACATGGGATGGCACATGACGGTAGAAAAAATGTTAGGCATAACCATGCCCAAACGAGTTGATTATATGCGGGTTATTGTAATGGAACTTAGCCGCATCAGCGATCATTTAATTTGTAACGGTATTTTAGGGGTCGATACTGGCGCATTCTCTGGCTTCCTGTATTTAATGGAAGAACGCGAACACATTTACGAAATTTTCGAAGAAATTTGCGGTGCCCGTTTAACCACCAATATTGGTAGGGTAGGCGGTTTCGAGCGTGATTTTAACGCCATTGCTTTTGCAAAAATCCGTCAGTTTTTAAAGAAATTTCCTCCTATTTTAAAAGAGTTCGAAGCACTGTTTAATAGGAACAGAATATTTATAGACCGTACCGCAGGCGTGGGTGCTGTAACGCCCGAAGTGGCTTTAGGTTACAGCTGGAGCGGCCCAATTTTACGTATTCATCGTACCAAGATTTTGATTTCGAAATCCCGGTAGGTACAAAAGGTGATGTTTACGACCGTTTTATACTCCGCAACGAAGAAATGTGGCAAAGCCTGCGCATTATTGAGCAAGCATTAGATAAGATTGAAAAAGAGCCTAAAGGTATTTTCCATACCGAAGTGCCCGAAATTTATTTGCCACCAAAAGAGGATGTGTACAATAAAATGGAAGCCTTAATTTACCATTTTAAAATTGTAATGGGCGAGGTGGATACCCCTGTGGGCGAGGTTTACCACGCCGTAGAAGGTGGCAATGGCGAGTTAGGTTTTTATTTGGTTAACGATGGTGGGCGCACACCTTACCGCCTACATTTCCGCCGCCCAAGTTTTATAAATTACCAGGCTTACGCCGATTTAAGTAAAGGAATGTTACTATCGGATGCTATTATTAATATGTCGAGTTGGAACGTAATTGCAGGAGAATTAGATGCTTAGAGTAGAAGATACCCAAATTGTAGAATTTTCATCAGCGTTGATTAGCAAGTTTGATGAAATTGTAAGTCGTTACCCAGCGGGGAAACAGAAATCGGCTTTACTGCCTTTGTTACACGAAGTACAAGCTGTTGAAGGTTGGCTAAGTGCCAACGCAATGGATAAAATTGCCCATTATTTAGAAATACAACCCATAGAAGTGTACGAAGTAGCTACTTTTTACAGTATGTATTTTATGCAGCCTTTGGGCAAATATGTGTTAGAGGTTTGCCGTACCGGCCCTTGCTGCCTAGTAGGTGCCGAAAAAATAATGGATTATATTGGCAATAAACTTGGCGTAAAAGAAGGCGAAGTAACCCCCGATGGTTTATTTAGCTACCGTGGCGTAGAGTTTACAAATTGGCCCCGAATATACTTTTTACGAAAACCTTAGCGAACAAAGCGTTGATAAATTGATTGAGGATTTAACACAAGCCAGCAAAGCATAAAAAATATGGGACGCAAATTATTATTAACCTGAGTTAGATGATTAAACTTTAGTGTAATTTACTGTTAATCAATATTATTTACGATTTTAGAGCGTTAACGATGGTAGTGGCATCCTTTTTATTTATTGTCCCCCCCCCCCTTGTGCATAAGTAAGATGGGGGGCAATAAATAAAAAGATAAAGCGAACAGCGTGTTTAAACGCCCAAATCATAATTAAAATTATAAAAAACAATGTTTTAATAACTAAATTCAGGTCATTAGAACTTAACTTTTTATTAATGTATAATTTACTTTAACTCATTAAGGTTTTTTTCTTATTAATAATTTCCAAATTCAAATTATAAACTTTGCGTATAAACTGCCCATAATTTAATAAACGTGTTTCATTGCAACCTTTTACCTCTAAAATTCTCAGCGAAAAGTTTAAAAAGTCGGTAAAAATTGGTAATTTATCAAAGCATTTTGGTAAAATGAAAAGAAATATTGATGGCTTAGCGTATCAAATTATTGCTAGAGAAAATGAAGATTGATTTTATTGCTGATACAAATTTTTTAATTTATGTACACGAGGGCAACAAAATTGTTGAGACTTTTTATATTTACTTACTTAAGTTTTAGTTGGAAACATAGCATCCATAAATAGTAAATACATTTCTTTATTACCTTGATAATACATTTCAGACAAGGTTTTATTGCCGTATTTTTCTTTCAGTAATTGTAAATCAAAGAATTTAAAGTTGGGTAAATGTTTAAATTTGTGGTACATATTTAGGGACTTTTGAAGTCTTTTTTTTCCTTCAAAACTAAAAGGTAGGGTACCAATTACTGTAAATTTCTTTTGCTGATTTAGGAATGTTGGTAATACATTTTCTAAAAAATATTCCACGAAAAAGCAACCTCCCAAGCCTAATAAAAAAATATATTCTTCATCCGGCTGCAAAAGGTTGATAATTTCTATAGGTTGTACAAGCTCGTTACCTTCCTTACTAAATGCTGCTACTGGTTCACCATTAATAAAAAAATTATGTGGCGTTATATTGGTGTAACGTTCTTTAATTCCCCACCAAGGTTGTTTGTTATTGATGAGGGTAAATTTTGCATTTGGTAATTTTCTTGAAAAGTATTTAATTACACTACAACCACCAGATCCTACTCCTATAAAATGTAAAGAATTACGGGAAGGTTGCGCCTCAGTTATTAAATCGTCCATAATCTGGATTTAATATTTTTTATAGGCATTATAATGCGCAGTTTTAATTTTATCTACCAAAGATTGCGGTTGTAAAACTTTTAAATCGTTGCCAAACGATAGTAATTCCATCACAAAATCGTGGGTGATACACAGGTTTAGTTGT
>REAS01000077.1 GCA_004294495.1 Sphingobacteriales bacterium | reverse complement strand
ATGCGATAAGCAATCAAAAATCATACATCACAAATCAAAAATTAAAAAAACAGTATTTTGGATGCGATAAGCAATCAAAAATCATACATCACAAATCAAAAATCAAAACCGTGGGTAAAAAATTTATTTTCAACATCATACTAAATCTTATTATAATACTTGCGGTTGTTGTGGGTACTTATTTTTTTAAACGCCAAAACTATTTAATACCAATAGTTTGTTTGGCAGCTTTTGGGCTAACTGTTTTTTACAAGCTAAAACTTATAAAACAAATAAAAATAGATATGAAAGCTAAAGCTTTAGAAAACTTAAATTCAACTGCCAAAAAATAGTAAAAACAACTATTTACCAAAATTGTTAAATTACTTATGAACAACATAAAAACATTAGGGCAATTAAAAGCAACAGATTATAAAAGTAGAACAGTTAAACAAGAGTTAAGAGAAAACTTAATTGTTCGTTTAAAAGATAAAGAATTAGGTTTTGAGGGCATAATAGGTTACGAAGATACCGTTTTACCCGATTTGCAAACTGCCATTTTATCTCGCCATAACATACTTTTTTTAGGATTGCGTGGGCAAGCAAAAACCCGTATTGCCCGTTTAATGATTAATTTGTTAGACGAGTTTGTGCCTTATGTTTTAGGTTCGGAGTTGTTTGACGACCCTTTTAACCCTATAAGTTGGTTTGCCAAAAATGCCATAGAAATACACGGTGACAATACACCCATAGCTTGGTTACACCGAAGTGAAAGATATACCGAAAAGTTAGCTACTCCCGATGTTACCGTTGCCGATCTAATTGGCGATGTTGACCCCATTAAAGCGGCTACTCAAAAACTTAACTATTCCGACGAGCGAGTAATACATTTTGGGTTAATTCCCCGAGCCCACCGTGGTATTTTTGTAATTAACGAACTACCCGATTTGCAAGCCCGCATACAAGTTGCGCTCTTCAACATCTTACAAGAAAAAGATATTCAAATTCGTGGTTTCAAATTACGTTTACCACTCGATATTCAATTTGTATTTACCGCAAACCCCGAAGATTATACCAACCGAGGCAGCATAGTTACGCCATTAAAAGATAGAATTGAAAGTCAGATTTTAACACATTATGCAAAATCTATTGCGCTTTCGCGGAAAATTACCCAGCAAGAAGCACAAATAACACCCGAGCAAAAACTTACTATTGAAGCAGATGGTTTGGTAAAAGATTTGATAGAGCAAATTGCTTTTGAAGCCCGAAACTCGGAGTATATTGATAAAAAATCGGGCGTATCGGCAAGGTTAACCATATCGGCTTACGAAAACTTAATTTCACACGCCGAACGTAGAATGCTCATAAACAACGAAAAAAGTACCGTTGTACGCATTAGCGATTTTTTGGGTGTTATACCAGCTATAACTGGCAAAATAGAATTGGTGTACGAAGGCGAACTAGAAGGCCCAGCAAAAGTAGCCAACATTATGATTGGTAAAGCACTTAAAACTTTACTACAAACCTACTTCCCCGATCCGGAAAAAATAAAGAAATCTAAAACCGAAAACCCATACCTAGAAATTACCAACTGGTTTAGTAACGGCAACAGCCTTAATTTGTTAGATGATATTACCAACAAAGCTTACAAAGAATTAATTTACAGCATTCCGGGTTTACAAGCTTTGGTAAAAAAGTTTCATCCCACCATTAGCAAAAACCAAGAGTTACTTTATATGGAGTTTGTGCTACACGGCCTTGCCGAGTTTTCGTTGATTAGTAAAGGTTTTTTAGAGAAAGGATTTGCTTTTAAAGATATGTTTGGAAGTTTGTTTAATAACGAGTTTGGAGACGAAGAAGAGTACAATTAAAACTATACTTGATTTTATTTTTTTGCCGCTCAAAACGTTATGAAGCGAAAAAAAAACAATCAAGGCTATTCTTTTTATTAAGGTAAACAAAAACTGGGTTAATTTAAGCCTGTATTTCCAAGATTTTAAAATTCTTACATTAAAGTAATTGGGTAAGTTTTAAAATTAGCCATTATTTTGAGAACCTAAAAAACCCAAAACGAAAAAATAGCTGAAAAAATTTACACCATCGAAAACGGTATAACCAAACACAGGGCTAACCCAAATCAACTTTAACAATGTGTAAACTTGTTTAGCAATTTGTTGTAATAAAAAGCCCTTAGTATTTATAAAATTTATTTTTTAAATTTGGGTTATGAGTTTAATTGTAGAAACTAAAAGCAAACAAGAGGAAAAAGTGCTTAAAGCATTTTTAGATAGTTTGAGTTACACTTACCAACCTTATAACAATGAAAGCGATACTGTTTTTTTAGCTCAATACAACTATGATTTAGCCCAAGCCGATGCAGAAATTGACGAGGGTAATTATTTGAGCCAACAACAAGTAGAACAGCTTTTTAATAATAGGGCAAAATAAGAATATTAATCTTACACCACACGAAAGGCAAATAAATTATCAATTAAAATACAACATCGAAAAAAGGGTAGTCAAAAACTTCTGAAAAGCCAAAATTCTTTTAGAATCTATAAATTTATTTGGCAATTTACGGTTAGATTTATCGGAAGAAGATATATACTCAAATTCTCCTTATTTTTACCCCATGACAATCGCACAACTTTACAAAATATATCTTAAACACCCACAAATTTGTACCGATACCCGTAAAATCACTAGCGGCTGTATGTTTTTTGCCCTTAAAGGCGATAATTTTAATGGCAACACATTTGCCAAACAAGCTTTAACTGCGGGCGCAAGTTATGTAGTTATTGATGAAGCTGATTATAAAGAAAGCGAACTATGTATTTTGGTTGATAATGCACTTTCTACTTTGCAACAATTGGCCACCTACCACCGCCAACAACTTAATATTCCGGTTATAGGTTTAACCGGCTCTAACGGTAAAACCACTACTAAAGAATTAATTAACGCTGTTTTATCACAAAAATTTAAAACATCGGCAACGGTAGGTAATTTAAATAACCATATTGGTGTTCCCTTAACGCTATTGGCTATACAGCCCGAAACCCAAGTTGCAATTATAGAAATGGGCGCAAATCATCAAAAAGAAATTGAAATGTTAAGTAATATTTGCCAGCCAAACTTTGGCTTAATTACCAATGTAGGTAAAGCGCATTTAGAAGGTTTTGGTGGATTTGAAGGGGTAAAAAAAGGTAAGGGAGAATTATATACTTTTTTAGCAAACGCAAACGCAACCTTGTTTATAAATCAAGATAATACCCATTTAATGGAAATGATGGGCGATAAAAAGTTTAAAGAGACCATAAACTATGGCACCAACTCCAATAATTTTTTATGCGGAACGTTAATTGAAAATAATCCGTTTTTAGGTATTAAATGGCAAAGTAGTGGGATTGTATCTGAGGTTAAATCGCATTTAACGGGTTCGTATAATTTCGAAAATATTTTGGTAGCTATTGCCATAGGATTAAAATTTGGCTTAACCACCGATGAAGTAAATGCTGGAATTGAAGGCTATAACCCACAAAATAACCGATCGCAAATTACCAAAACAGCACACAATACCGTTATTTGCGATTATTACAACGCAAACCCTACCAGCATGTTAGCGGCTATAAAAAATTTAAGCGAGCTTAAGGCCGATAATAAAGTTTTGATTTTAGGCGATATGTTTGAACTTGGCGAAGATGCCGAACTAGAACATCAAAATATTGTATTGGAAGCCGTAAATCATAATTTTACACAATGTATTTTTATTGGTTCCGAGTTTTGTAAAGTTACACAATCGGCGAAAGCCAAATTTTTTACTACTACTTCACAAGCCCAAAATTATTTAAAAGAACAACCTTTGCAAAATGCTTTTGTACTATTAAAAGGCAGTCGAGGAATGAAACTTGAAGGTTTATTGGATAATTTGTAGGTATTTTCATAAAATAAAAATTATAAACTTAAGTTCGATTGTTAACTATAATATAATTAGCTGTTTATTAGGTTTGTAAACTGTTTTTTGCGTTAACGATCGAAGCGGCATCCTTTTTTTTCGCCGAAACTCCCCCTTCGGGGGTTGGGGGGATAAATGAATAAAAAAAGATAGAGCGTAGAGCGTGTTAAAACGCCCTAATCATTATAAAAACAGTATTTATTAATCGAACTTATGCTATATCTTTAAATCCGCTGCACTTATAATTGGCAATTCCCCAATAGTTATAAGTAAAAATTTATCTTTGCAAACTCAATATTTTACAATACGTTTTGGAACAAGATAAATTTAAAAGATACACCGTAACATCGGCTTTGCCTTATGCAAATGGGCCATTACATATTGGCCATTTGGCTGGAGCGTATTTACCCGCCGATATTTTTGTTCGGCACTTGCGTTTGCAACGTAAAGATGTGGTTTACGTTTGCGGGTCCGACGAACACGGAGCTGCCATAACCATAAAAGCTAAAAAAGAAAATACTACACCACAGGCAATTATAGATAAATATCACCATCAAATAAAAGATAGCTTTCAAGATTTCGGGATTGCTTTTGATATTTATCACCGCACTTCATCGCCTATTCATCATACTTTATCGCAGGAATTTTTCTTGAATTTGTATGAAAAAGGAGAGTTTATAGAAAAATACTCGGATCAATATTTTGATGAAGAGTTTCAACAATTTTTAGCCGATAGGTACATTGTAGGCACTTGCCCAAACTGTGCTAACGAAAACGCTTACGGCGACCAATGCGAAAAATGTGGTAGTACTTTAAATGCTACCGATTTAATAAATCCAAAATCAACGCTAAGTGGCAATAAACCTATTTTAAAACCTACCAAACACTGGTATTTACCTTTAGATAAGTATCAGCCTTGGTTAGAAGAATGGCTTTTAGAAGGGAAAAAGAGTGTTTTTAAAACCAATGTTTACGGTCAATGCAGTTCGTGGTTAAAGCAAGGTTTACAACCTCGCTCCATGACACGAGATTTAGATTGGGGTATTGATGTGCCTCTGCCCGAAGCCGTTGGTAAAAAACTATATGTTTGGTTAGATGCCCCAATAGGCTATATTTCGGCAACTAAACAATGGGCTTTAGATAATGGAAAAGATTGGCAATTGTACTGGAAAAAACAAGCCAACCCTGCCGATGATGCTTGTTTAATTAATTTTATTGGGAAAGATAATATCGTTTTTCATTGCATCACATTTCCATCGATACTAAACGCCCACGGCGATTATATTTTACCACAAAACGTACCAGCAAACGAGTTTTTAAACCTCGAGGGCGATAAACTATCCACATCTCGTAACCACGCCGTTTGGCTACACGAATATTTAGATGAATTTGCAGGCAAGCAAGATGAGTTGCGCTTTGTGCTAGCTTCTATAATGCCCGAAACTAGCGATAGCGAATTTACTTGGAAAGATTACCAAGCTCGTGTAAACAACGAATTAGTAGCCATTTTGGGTAATTTTGTTAACCGAGTAATGATTTTGATGCACAAGTACTTTGAGGGTAAAGTGCTTGATGGTAAAGTGCAAAAAAACCAGGATATTAAAAATCAAATTGGTATTGCTTACGATTTAGTTGGGCAACATATTGAGGCTTATAAATTTAGAAATGCGTTGCAGGCTGTAATGGATGTTGCCCGTTTAGGAAACCGTTACCTTACCGAAACCGAGCCTTGGAAAACCTTTAAAACCGAACCTGAAACTACCCGTGAGGTGTTGCAAAATTGCTTGCATATTATTGGCCATTTATCGGTGTTAATGCAGGCTTTTTTACCACATTCGGCAAAAAAAATACAGCAAATGTTGAATCTTAAATCCGATGTTTTTTATTACGATGAAGAGCTTGTTTTTGAAGATGGCCACCAATTAAATCCTGCCCAGTTGCTGTACGAAAAAGTGGAAGATGCTACAATTGATTTTCAGATAGAAAAACTAAATGCTAAAAAAATAGCGGTGCAACAGGAGCAAAAAGTGGTACAAGCCGCCAAACCTAACATAACTTTTGAACAATTTGCCGATTTAGATATACGCACCGCCACCATTTTAACCGCCGAAAAAGTAGCAAAAACCAAAAAATTATTAAAACTTACGGTTGATACTGGTATTGATGAGCGAACCATAGTATCGGATATTGCCGAGTTTTTTGAACCCGAAAATATTGTTGGTAAGCAAGTTAGCATTTTGGTTAATTTAGCTCCGAGAGAAATAAAAGGAATATTATCGCAAGGTATGATTTTAATGGCCGAAAATACCGACGGAAAACTTAGTTTTGTAGCACCTTCTGGTTTGGTAGATAATGGAAGTGTGATTAGGTAGAATAATTGTACTAGTTTTCAACGGATAGAATACCAGCCTGCCGGCAGGGTAGGTTGGGAAGTTTCAAAAACTTCAAAAAAATATGGTCCCGTAGTTCAACGGATAGAATAGAAGTTTCCTAAACTTTAGATATGAGTTCGATTCTCGTCGGGACCACAAAAAACTATTCTCAATTTATTTGAGGCCGGTTGATAAACACTAATTTATGTACACTGTTTACGCAATTTGTAGTGAGGTTGATGCAAGAATTTATGTAGGATTTACTGACAACATAGAAAGAAGATTGCTTGAACACAACTGCGATAAAACAAAATCTACAAAAGCATACAAACCCTCGAAACTAATTTATACCGAACAAGTTGTTGAAAGGCAAGAAGCTAGAAATAGAGAAGTTTTTTTAAAAGGCGGAAGCGGTAAAGAATTTTTAAAATTGGTTAGAGATAAAATGGACTCAAAGTTCAACGGATAGAATACCTGCCTGCCGGCAGGCAGGGAAGTTTCCTAAACTTTAGATATGAGTTCGATTCTCGTCGGGACCACAAAAGCCACTTCAAAAAAAGATGTGGCTTTTGTTTTAATTTTTATGATGAAAAAAAACCATCCAAATTAAGCCTGTATTTTCTTAAGGCATACTAAATGGTTGTAGGTTTTAATTATCTTAATCCCTCAATATATCAAAGGCAAAAAAATACACCAAATTTTAGAATAGTTTTGCATATTTAAACAATCATTAAAAAATATGCCTTTATTTCAAAAATCTGTACTTAAAAGATACATAGCCGAACTTTCCCAAGCACAAATTTCAAATGCTTATCTCGTATTTCAAGGTATTTTTAATAACCCTGTAAAACAAGAAAATATATTAAACTCTAAAGAAGAACAATATCAAGCTAGCTTTATTAGAGACTTATTTGTTAATGTTTTTGGCTACGTATTAAATCCTGATGTTGATTATAACCTTATTACCGAACAAAAAAACGAGAAGGACAGCAAAAAAGCAGATGGCGCAATTTTAGACGGTTTAAGCGTATTAGCTGTAATTGAGTTGAAATCAACTAAGACAGTAGATTTGTCGAGTGTAGAGGCGCAGGCATTCGGTTATAAGAATAATCAACAGTCTTGTAAGTATGTAATAACTTCAAATTTTAAAAAGCTTAGATTTTATATTGATAATGCTGTAGATTTTGAAGAGTTTGATTTGTTTAATTTATCGTTTGAGCAGTTTAACTTACTTTGGATTTGTTTAAGTCCAACTCATTTATTAAAAAACATTCCATCACAAATAAAAGAAGCATCAAACCACCAAGAAGAAAACGTAACTAAAAAGCTGTATGCTGATTATGCTAAGTTTAGAACTAATTTATTTCAAAATATTATTCTAAATAATCCCAATTTTGATAAACTGGTAATATTTAAGAAAACCCAAAAACTCTTAGATAGATTCTTGTTTTTATTTTTTGCAGAAGATAGGGGTTTAGTATCTCCTAACTGGACACGTAAAATTTTACAAGACTGGACAGACTTAAAAGACAAATACGATAATTATATCCCTTTATATAATCGTTTCCGTAAAAATTTCGAGTACTTAAATACTGGTTATAGTGGTAAAGACGGTGAAATATTCGCTTACAATGGTGGATTATTTGCCCCCGACGAAATTTTAGATTGTTTGAATATTGATGATGCCATATTATACAATGGCTCTTTAATACTAAGCAATTATGATTTTGAGAGTGAAGTTGATGTAAATATACTAGGGCATATTTTCGAGCATTCTTTAAACGAAATAGACGAAATACAAGCAAGTTTAGAAGAAATTAAAATTGAAAAAGTAACTAAGCGAAAAAAAGACGGTGTTTTTTATACCCCTAAGTATATTACAAAATACATTGTAGAAAATACGGTTGGCGTACTTTGTAAAGAGCAAAAAGAAAAGCTGGAAATTACGGACGAAGAATTTGAATTTATTGATGCCAAAGCAAATAAGAAGTTAATTGAAAAAAGGAAAGTACTTAACCAAAAAATAATTGATTACCGTAACTGGCTTTTAGAACTAAAGATAGTTGACCCTGCTTGTGGCTCGGGTGCATTTTTAAATCAAGCTTTAGAATTTTTAATTGCCGAACATACCAGGTTGGATGAATTGAAAGCTACTTTGCTAGGAGGTAGTTTGGTTTTATCTGATGTGGAAAATAGCATTTTAGAAAATAACCTTTACGGTGTTGATATTAATGAAGAAGCCGTAGAAATAGCCAAACTTTCTTTGTGGTTGCGTACCGCCCGAAAGGGGCGAAAATTAAACTCTTTAAATCAAAATTTAAAATGTGGAAACTCTTTGATTGATGATGTAGAAGTTGCAGGAGATAAAGCATTTAATTGGAATAACGAGTTTAGAGAAGTGTTTAAAAAAGGTGGTTTTGATGTAGTGATTGGTAATCCGCCTTATGGAGCAAAATTAGAAATCAAGGAAAAAAATTATTTCAGTAAGGTTTATAGAACAAATTTCCCAAATTATGATACTTATGGTTTATTTTTTGAAAAGTCAACTTCATTTTTAAAACGTTTAGGTTTATTAGGTTTTATAACTCCGAATACTTTTCTAGTAATTGAAAATGGACAGAAGCTTAGAGAATTACTTTTTAAACATTTTCGTATCATATCATTTTTAGAAACTTACAATGTATTTCCAGATGCTGTAGTTGAACCAATTACAACTATTTTAAGGAATCAGTTAATAAGTGATAATTGCAAATTCTATACATATTTATTACCCAGAAACAATAGATATGATATCAATAGCTTAGTTAAGATAGAGTTTAGTTTTGTTGAACTATGTGAAAGAAACGACCTTATTTTTAATTATAAAGCAACAAAACACACAAGAGCTTTAGCAAAAAAAGTATGTAGTGTTGGGTTGCCTTTAAACCAACTTGCAAAAGTAACAGCAGGGGTCAAACCTTATGAAGTAGGGAAAGGTAATCCTAAGCAAAGTAGAGAAACTGTTACTAATAAAGAATATACATCGCATTCTGAAAATGGTTCATACTGGAGACCTTTGATTAGAGGTACACAAATAAAAAGATATTCTTTAGAATGGGATAATGAATATATAAAGTATGGAGAGTGGTTAGCTGCTCCAAGAAAGGAGAGTGCTTTTGTAAATTCTAAAATACTAATTAGAAGGACAGATGATAAAATATTGTCAGTTTTAGATGAAGAAAAGTTTATTGCCTTAAATTCTGCTCATTGTTTACAGTTACTAGGAGAAGGGATTTCTTTAAAGTATATCTTGGGAATCCTGAATTCAAAGCTTATTAATTGGCTATATCAACATCAAAATTTTCATATGGTAAATAAACCATTAGCGGAAGTCAAGGTTATTTTTATTGAAAGACTACCAATAGTAACTTCTAAAGATGAATCTTATATAATTGGTAAAGTTGAACTGATAATGAGTGAGATTAAAAAGTTAAAAAAGCTCAATACTGATTTTTCTAAACTTCTAATGAATAACCTTTTTAATTTAAAAAGGAGTTCGATTTTTGAAAGACCACTGAACTTAGATAGTGCATTATTATTTTTTAAAGAATTAGAAAGACAAAAGATAAAATTAAGCTTATCCGAACAAGCAGAATGGCTTCAATACTTCGAAGAACAAAAAGCAAAAGCTTTAGCCATCAAAACTCTAATAAACCAAACAGATAAAGAAATTGACAAAATGGTTTATGAGTTGTATGAATTAACAGAAGAGGAAATAAACATTGTGGAGGGGATTTAATGGAAAATTTTAAATTCTTTAAAAATATTATTGCTCAAAATTTAACAATTGCCGATGAAGCAATTGAAGATTTTTTTAATAACCAAGTAGCAAAGCCAAAATTTGCTGATAAAGCAAAGGTAAATGAGAAGAACATTCAAAATATAAAAAACAGGCAAGGTTTATTAATGGTATTAGCGAGAAATAAAATGATTACAGGCATACCATTAATATAAGCTTTTTTTTGCGTTAACGATCGCAGCGGCATCCTTTTTTTACGCCGAATCTCCCCCTTCGGGGGGCGGGGGGATAGATAAATAAAAAAAGATACAGCGAAGAGCGTGTTAAAACGCCCTAATCATTACAAAAAACAACATTTATTAATCCAACTCGGGTTATAAAATAATTCACGGCATCATTTTAAATAAATTACTGCCAAGCTGGCACACCTTACCAGCATCCCACCATAAACCCTAAAGCTTTTAAGTGCAAAAATGACAAACCTAAACCTATTTAACTAAATACTATGCTTTGGCATAATGTATGAACAAGTAAAATTATATTTAAGAAATCAACAAAATAATAAATACAAAATTATGGCATTAAACATTAAACCAATTGCCGATAGGGTAGTTGTTGAAGCTGCTCCGGCAGAAACCATCACAGCGTCGGGTATCTACATTCCAGATACTGCACAAGAAAAACCACAAAAAGGTACTGTTGTTGCTGTTGGCCCAGGCAAATACGCCGATAGTACAGGTACTTTAATTCCTATGAGTGTGGCAGTTGGCGACTCTGTTCTTTACGGAAAATACTCTGGTCAAGAGTCTCAAATTAATGGTAAAGATTATTTAATTATGAGAGAATCGGATATTTACGCCGTTCTTTAAATTCAAAAATTAAAATTCAAAATTAAAAAACTTGCAAGCTTTTATTTTCGCTTGTATTAAAAATCAAACAAAATGGCAAAACAAATTAAATACAATGTAGAAGCTCGCGATGCTTTAAAACGTGGAGTTGATATTTTAGCAAATGCAGTTAAAGTAACTTTAGGCCCAAAAGGTCGTAACGTAATTATCGATAAAAAATTTGGCGCACCAATTATCACTAAAGATGGGGTAACGGTTGCTAAAGAAATTGATTTAAAAGATACTTTAGAAAACATGGGTGCCCAAATGGTAAAAGAAGTAGCCTCAAAAACTGCCGATATTGCTGGTGATGGTACTACAACTGCAACCGTTTTGGCGCAAGCAATTGTTACTGCGGGTATTAAAAACGTAGCATCGGGTGCTAACCCAATGGATTTAAAACGTGGTATTGATAAAGCTGTTGCTGCTGTGGTTGCAAACCTTAAAGCGCAGTCTCAAACCGTTGGTGATGATAACAACAAAATCAAACAAGTTGCTTCAATATCGGCCAATAACGATGAAGTAATTGGTGCATTAATTGCCGAATCTATGGCAAAAGTAGGTACGCAAGGTGTAATTACAGTTGAAGAAGCAAAAGGTACCGAAACCGAAGTTAAAACAGTTGAAGGTATGCAATTTGATAGAGGTTACCTTTCTCCTTATTTTGTTACCAATGCCGATAAAATGGAAGTGGAATTAGAAAGCCCGTACATTTTAATTTACGATAAAAAAATAAGCAATATGAAAGAGTTGCTGCCAATACTTGAAAAACAAGTACAAACTGGCAAGCCTTTATTAATTATTGCCGAAGATTTAGACGGCGAAGCTTTAGCTACTTTGGTAGTAAACAAAATTAGAGGTTCGTTAAAAGTAGCTGCTGTTAAAGCACCTGGTTTTGGCGACCGTAGAAAAGCAATGTTAGAAGATATTGCTATTTTAACTGGTGGTACTGTAATATCGGAAGAGCGTGGCTATAAATTAGAAAACACTGATTTAGAGCATTTAGGTAAAGCCGAAAAAATTACTATTGATAAAGACAATACTACCGTAATTAATGGAAGTGGTGATGGCGAATTAATTAAAGCCAGAATTAACGAAATTAAAGCGCAGATTGAAACTACAACATCAGACTACGACAAAGAAAAACTACAAGAACGTTTAGCAAAATTGGCTGGCGGTGTTGCTGTTTTATACATTGGCGCAGCTACCGAAGTAGAAATGAAAGAGAAAAAAGACCGTGTTGACGATGCTTTACATGCAACAAGAGCAGCAGTGGAAGAAGGTATTGTTGCTGGTGGAGGCGTTGCCTTTATTAGAGCAGTAGAAGCTTTAGCCGATCTTAAAGGTGCAAACGAAGACGAAAACACTGGTATTAAAATTATAAAAAGAGCCATTGAAGAGCCTTTGCGTCAAATTTGTGCAAATGCTGGTATCGAAGGATCGATTGTAGTACACAACGTAAAAGAAGGAAGCGGAGATTACGGTTACAATGCCCGTACCGATGTTTACGAAAACTTAATTAGTGCAGGTGTTATTGACCCTACAAAAGTTGCCCGTGTAGCTTTAGAAAACGCAGCTTCTATTGCAGCTATGCTTTTAACTACCGAGTGTATTTTAGCTGACGAGCCAGAAGCCGATAAAGATTCTGCCCCACAAATGGGCGGCGGCGGTATGGGCGGCATGATGTAGGTTTAGCTTAGTGTCATTCTGAGCGTAGCGAAGAATCTCACAAAACAACCACCTGTCATTTACAGCGAAGCGAAGATTCTAATTGTCATTCTGAGCGAAGCGAAGAATCTCACAAAAAACTCCCTGTTTATTAATTTAAGCAGGGAGTTTTTTTATGTAAAAAATTGGGGGATTCTTCGTCAAAAACTGTGGTGTAGAACTAAGATACATTTAAATTATATAGGTGTGCGATTGGGGGCGGCCGGAAGGCAGGATTTTTTGTTAATTTTTATCAAAAAAAATTAATTAAAAAAAATGCCTATTAATTTTTTACTTTATCTTAATAAAATTAAAACTACACAAATTGACGGAAAACCGATAAATTTAATACGGCACTAAAAAAGCATCGTGTTATTGAAAATAACCTAAGTTTGTGCTTAAATGTGGTTTTTAAAGAGGATAGTTCAAAATAAAGAAAAGGACATTCGGCAATTAGTTTAAACCCGATAGCCATAATAACTCTCAAACTTATTGGAAAAACCGATGTGGTATTAACTAAACCCAAAAAAAGAGAGTCAGTTTGCTTAAACGATGGTTTTAGAGCGTTGGTTTTAGGTCTTTTTTCAAATGGTTTAGCCTTGTTAATAATTTGAGGTTGTGGATATTTTAGAAACAGTATTTGTGTTTATTTTATTCCGTTTAAAAAGAAAAACCCACTAAAACGGATAAAACTCGGTTGCTGGCTTTTACATCGTAACCCGATCTAATGTTGGTTTTACCTAAACCAAGCCCATAATTTAAACCCAAGTTAAAGCCGTTTTTTAATTGGTAGCCCAATAAAAAATTTGCACCAAAATCATAAGGTGTAATTTCGCCTGGGTTTTCACCAAATTTAACATCACCATCTTTTGGTGGTTCTAATTGCATTGGGCTGCCAAAAGCATTGGTAGAAACATTTATTTTTTCGGTTCCCAAAATACCATAAGCAAAATACGGCCCCGCACCCACATAAAAATTTTTGAGATTAAAAACCGCATTTAATGGGGTTTCCAAGTACATAATGTTAGTCTCTCTAACATAATTTGCAGGTATATCTCCAAAAAGTGGAACAGTTACATTTACTATAAAATCAGTTTTAGAACCTTTACCACTTATGCTTAAACCCGATTGTACCGAGAAGTATTTTGATACAGGCAACTCGGCATAGCCACCAAAATAAAAAGAGGTAACATTACTTACTCCATCTTTAATGTTTTTGGTGGCAAAATTACCACTTAGTGCAACTGTTGCCATATTTACACCACCTTTAACACCATATTTTAGCTTTTTAAAGCCAGTTTGGGCAATTAAAGCATTGCAAAAAAGTGATATTAATAGTAATGTATAAAGTTTTTTCATCTTAATTTCTTGATTAATTAGTTTGGCACAAACCTATTGCATTGTTTTACAAATACAAACCTTTATTTTTTATTATGCAAATATTGATGCCTTCGCTTTAAGCGAAGGCATCAATTTAGTTATATAATGGATTTTTTTATGAAAGATAAATGATTCAAATTGTAAAAAATGAGAAGACTTTTAAAAAACCCTTAAACCAAAAAAACCAATATTGCTATCGGTTTTTGGTATTTTAATTAAAGATATGCTTAGAAAGAAAAACCTACTAAAACCGAGAATACGCGGTTGCTGGCTTTTGAATTAGAATTACCTTCAGGGTCTAAATTTGCTAAACCAAAGCCATAATTTACACCAAAGTTTAAACCGCTTTCTAATTTATATCCTACTAATCCATTTAAACCAAAATCTAATGGTTTGTAATCATCACCCTTTACCATTTCAGTATCTTTTTTGCTACCAAATTTAATGTCTCGCTCAGGCTGACTGCCCTCAGGTACGATTACACCATTAAATTTAGTTTCGGATTTTGTTCTTCCAGCTATGGCATAACCTACATAAGGGCCAGCTCCAACATAAAAACCACCAAAATTAAAAACTGCATTAACTGGTAACTCAATGTACATTGTTGAAGCTTTCCCAGTTATGGTCAAATTTCCACCCAATACGTTTTCCGAATATTCAACTTTTCCACCTTTACCGCTAAGGTTCAATCCTGGTTGTACTGAAAATTTTTCAGAAACTGGAATTTCCACATATCCACCAAAACTAAAAGACGTAGTTGATTTTTGATTATCCTTCTCTAATTTACCTTCTGGGCTATCATATTCACTTCCAGATAATGCAAAGCTAGCCAAGTTAACACCTGCTCTCACGCCAAATTTAACGCCATCGTTAGATTGCGCCATAACACTTCCGCTAACTAAAGCTAAAGCCAATAATGTGTAAATTTTTTTCATGTTTTTTTAATTTAAGTTAAATTTCGACAGATGTAAGGTATAAACTTCCTTAAGCAAAACTTTTAATTTATATTTAGGTTATCATAACGTAAATAAATTATACCTTTTATCAAGAAAAAATAATATGCCATACAACAAACTAACACCCCAAGAAGAATATATTATTTTAAATAAAGGAACCGAAGCTCCTTTTACTGGCGAGTATACCAACCTTAAAAGTGCGGGTACTTACTTATGTCGCCAATGCAATACGCCATTATATACCTCCGAAACTAAATTTGAGTCGCATTGTGGTTGGCCAAGTTTTGATGACGAAATACCTGGTGCCGTAACTCGTGTGCCCGATAAAGACGGCCGCCGAACCGAAATTGTTTGTGCCAATTGTGGTGGTCATTTAGGTCATGTTTTTGAAGGTGAAAGGTTTACCGAAAAAAATACTAGGCATTGTGTTAACTCATTAAGTATGTTATTTGTGCCAAAGGAGTAAGGGCAACGGGCAGCGGGCAGCGGGCTTTCGGGCTTCGGGCTGCGAGCTTTCGGGCAATGGGCTTTCGAGTTGCGAGCAATGAGCAGTACTAAGCGGGAAATACATAAGCGATTAAAAACGTATTACTAAATTTCGCATTTAAGATATACACAAATTAAAAATCTGTGAAAACTGTAAAATCCTCATAATCTGTGCTCCATTTGTTTGGATTGATGGATGTTAGGATGCGGTTGTGAATTAAAATCTGTGTTAATTAGTGAAATCTTTCTAATCTGTGATTATGTTTGCTATGATGGAAAAAATTTTAATTACGGGCAGTAACGGATTATTGGGTCAAAAACTAATTGATTGCATTTTAGCCAATAATAGTTACCAATTAATTGCAACTAGCAAAGGTAAAAACCGTCATCCAGCACAGCAGGGTTACGTTTATGCAGAAATGGATATTACCAACGAAAGTCAAATTAATGCAGTAATTTCCCAATATAATCCCAATATAATTATACATACCGCGGCATTAACAAATGTTGATACCTGCCATATACAGCAAGTTTTATGCTGGCAAATGAATGTTACAGCGGTATCGTACCTAATAAAAGTTTGCGAAACAAACAGTATAAGGTTAATACACCTATCAACCGATTTTATTTTTGACGGGCAAAATGGCCCATATACCGAAGATGCACAACCTAATCCACTATCGTACTACGGGCAAAGTAAATGGGCTGCCGAGCAATTAATAATGCAAGCCAATATTAAATGGGCAATTTTGCGCACTATTTTAGTTTACGGTGTAGTTAAGGATTTAAGCCGGTCTAACATTGTTTTATGGGCAAAAAATGCTTTGCAAAAAGGCGAAACCATAAACGTAATTAACGACCAATACCGTACCCCAACCTTAGCCGAAGATTTGGCAGATATTTGCTTACTTGCAGCACAAAATGAAGCTCAAGGTGTTTATAACGCATCGGGGAAAGATATGATGAGCATTTTAGAGTTGGTTTTGGCTGTTGCCGATTTTTATGATTTAGATAAAACTTTAATAAACCCAATTTCATCGGCATCATTAAATCAGGCTGCTATAAGGCCACTAAAAACCGGTTTTATCTTACATAAATCCATTAAAAATTTGGGCTATAAACCACACTCGTTTAGCAACGGTTTAAAAATTATGGATAACCAGTTAAAACAAATAGAAGCTGGTTTGTAATATAATTAAACTAATTCGAACCTTGTAATAATAAATTTTTAATAACCCCCGAATTGGTTAGATTAATATTTACACGGTTTAATTGCGTATTCTATGTTAACATCCAAATAAAACAGCAAAAACTGGTAGAAATTTTAAAAAAGTTTTAAAATTATTTTAGCTATTTAATATTTTTGAATAA
>REAS01000125.1 GCA_004294495.1 Sphingobacteriales bacterium | reverse complement strand
ATAAAAGCAGTTTTTTTATTCATAACCTTTCATTTCCACAAAGCTATGAATATTAAATCGTTACGAGGGTTTTAGCACCACAAATGTCTATTAACCCTAAACTTACCATTAATTAAAACCCATAGTTTACGAATTTTAAATTTGTCGGCTTATAAAAATGATTATTTAATACGATTTGATTTTGGTTGTAACCAGTTTCTATCTCAAATACTGGATTAAATACCGAAACTGATTTACAATATCTAATTTTTGATATGCATTACCCCAATGGATGATTATCGTCATATTATTTTTAAGAGATAAGCAGTTACTTTGCAGCATTTATAAATATATTATGATGAATCATACATTTCATATTCCTGTATTAGGCTTAGCTTATTCTATTGATACACCTATAAAAGTTGCGCAATACGGCATTTCATCGGTAGTTTCTATTGTTGATGATATTGCTATAGAAAGAATTAGAAAATTTTACCTCAAAAAAAATGATAAACCTTACTTAGAAATCAATAGTAAAACCGACGATACTAGAGCAAAAAGAATTACTGCTTATTTAGATATGATGCAAGATTTGGTTGATGAGGAATTTGAAAATATCAAGTCACAAAGCTTTAACCCTGATACGCTACTTAGTAAATATTTTATGCTTTTGCCAAATGAGTGTGCATTAAAACTCGAGTATTTAAAAATGTGTGCAGAAAATGATGAGGTTAAAAAACATGATTTACAGCTTAACATTAAAGCCAAGATGGAAAAAGGAGCAATTGATGTTAACATTATGCCTAAAGTAGATAAAATGAATGTTGATGCCAATGGAGACCTAAAAGAAGATATTTTTAGCGATGCTTTGGCTGCACTACGAGGTTTTGCAAATAGTAAATTAGAATCGTCGGTGGTATTATCTGCCGGTATGAATCCTCGTTTGTATAGCTATTTAGAATCTTTTACAGATTTTTTACCCGACAGTAATGGGAAGCTTAAAAAGAAAGTGATACTAAAAGTTAGTGATTTTAGATCGGCATTTATACAAGCAAAATTTTTAGCAAAAAAAGGGATTTGGATTTCGGAGTTTAGAATAGAATCTGGTTTAAATTGCGGTGGGCATGCTTTTGCCACCGAAGGGTTTTTACTTGGCCCAATTTTAGAAGAGTTTAAGCAAAAAAAAGCAGATATGATTATTGAGCTTTTTGATTTATACCAAAAAGCACTTGTATTAAAATTTAAAAATATTAAAGAAGCTCCTCGGGTAAAAATTAGTGTGCAAGGCGGTATTGGTACTGCTACCGAAGACAATTTTTTAAAAGAATATTACCAGTTAGATGCTACTGGCTGGGGTAGTCCTTTTTTATTGGTTCCGGAAGTTACAGCCGTAGACGAAGAAACTTTACAAAACCTTTGTATAGCAACCGAAGATGATTATTATGTAAGTGGGGCATCACCATTGGGCATACCATTCAATAATTTCAGAAAAAGTGGGTCAGAAAAACAACGCTTGCAAAGAATTAAAGATAATAAACCCGGTAGCCCTTGTACCAAAAAGTTTTTGGTATCTAACACCGAGTTTACCACCAAACCAATATGTACGGCATCTAAAAAATACCAGAGCTTAAAGATTAAAGAATTGAAAAAGGAAGATTTAGCGCCGCAAGATTACCAACACAAGTTGGATGCCATTACAGAGAAAATTTGTCTTTGCGAGGGTTTGGTAAATTCTTATTACAAAAAAAACAGCATGCTAACCACTAAAGATAATAATGCCGTTGCTATTTGTCCTAGCCCTAACTTGGCTTTTTTTAATAGCACTTACACTTTAGAGCAAATGGTAAATCATATTTATGGAAAAACTAATTTACTAAGTGGCGTAAAGCGTTCTCATATGTTTATTAATGAACTAAAGCTTTATGTTGAATATCTAAAAAAAGATATTGAAAATAACTTACTAGTGATGACAACAAAAAAGGAAAAATACTTAAATAATTTTTACAACCAGCTACAATCAGGAATCAATTATTATAGAAACTTGTTTGAAAATAACAACATAATAGATTTTGCAGCACTAATATCGTTTAATAACAATTTAAAAGATTTAGAAAACCAGTTACATCAAACATTAACACAAAAAATTAAAATTGGAGTAATATAGCTTATTTTAAAAATAGTGGAAGTTTGTACTACCCAAAAGCCCCATATCTTTCAATATGGGGCTTTTGCTGTATTGCGCATTTTAAGTACACAAAAAAAATAAAGTTGTTGAATAAAACTAGTTTGAAACTATTGATTTAAAATCCAAGCAAATATTAACGGCACTACAATGGTTGCATCCGATTCTACAATAAATTTAGGGGTGTGAATATCTAATTTTCCCCAAGTAATTTTTTCGTTTGGTACTGCCCCCGAGTAAGAACCATAAGAGGTGGTAGAATCGGAAATTTGACAGAAATAGCTCCAAAAAGGAATGTTTTCCATTTCCATATCTTGGTAAAGCATAGGTACTACGCAAATTGGAAAATCGCCAGCAATGCCCCCTCCTATCTGGAAAAAACCTACGCCTTTACCCTCGGAGTTTTTAACGTACCAATCGGCTAGGTAAGCCATATATTGAATTCCGTTTTTTACAGTATTTACATTTAGCTCATTTTTAATTACATAAGAAGCAAAAATATTACCCATTGTAGAATCTTCCCAACCGGGTACTATTATAGGTAAGTTTTTTTCGGCAGCAGCCAACATCCACGAATTTTTAGGATCTATTTCGTAATACTGCTCTAAAACTCCACTTAAAAGCATTTTGTACATAAACTCGTGAGGGAAATACGCTTCGCCTACATCGTTGGCATCTTTCCAAATTTTATGGATATGTTTTTGCAATCGGCGGAAAGCCTCTTCTTCGGGTATGCAGGTATCGGTAACTCGGTTGTAATGGTTTTCTAGCAAATCCCATTCGTCTTGCGGACTTAAATCGCGGTAGTTGGGTACACGTTTATAGTGCGAGTGTGCTACTAGGTTCATAATATCTTCTTCGAGGTTTGCACCTGTGCAGGATATAATGGCCACTTTATCTTGCCTAATCATTTCGGCAAGCGATATACCTAACTCAGCTGTACTCATTGCGCCAGCCAAGGTAACCATCATTTTACCGCCTTCTAAAAGGTGAGTTTCGTAACCTTTAGCGGCATCCATTAAGGCAGCGGCGTTAAAATGCAGATAATTTTTTTCAATAAATTGTGATACTGGTCCTTTTTGATTACTCATTTTTGATTTGTTTTGGGCAAAAGTATGATTTTGGTTGGGTTAAAAGAAATTTGGGAATGAATAAGCCACCACAATTGAAAAACAATATCAATTACGGCGAATATTTTTTTTAAGAGCTAATACAGGGTTTGGGTTTGCTAAATTTAAGACAGATTTTTTTTTAATAAATATACATCAAAAGTGCCTAAGCTTTATTTTTAAAATTTTAATTACAAGAACCAAGGCGATGAATAAAGTCAAATTAAACCAAGAATTTCGTTTTAAGCAATTTTACTAATTTAATTTAGTTTCCTTTTTTAAACGTGATTTTAATATTTTTTCGAACTTTTTGATTTTTGGTTGAATTACCAATTTGCAATAAGTTTGATTTTTATTGTTTTCATAATAACTCTGATGGTAAGTCTCTGCTTTGTAAAATCGGATTAAAGGCTCTACCGTTGTTACTATTTTACTATCACCTTAAATCCGCAGGCCTAATATTAGGCAGTTTGCTAAATTATTTTATGGCTTAAAAATATGTTTTTGGGTTTTAAAAATTGCTTTTTCAAAAAAAT
>REAS01000076.1 GCA_004294495.1 Sphingobacteriales bacterium | reverse complement strand
GGTGTCATTTTTTTTTTATTGGACACAATTTGTCCATCAAAAAAATGATTTTTTATTTACGCTAATATAGCACTTTTTTTTAAAAGCGGTTGCCCTGGGGCGAATGGTTTTCTTCAACAATTCAAACACCTCATTTTTGGTTTTAGCAATTACGTTTTCTCGGTTATCGTCATCTAACAAAGTAAAGTTTTCTTGTATTAAATGCGAACCGATGTTTGATGTCATGATGATGATGGTGTTTTTAAAATTTACCATACGGCCTTTGTTATCAGTTAAACGGCCATCATCTAAAACTTGTAAAAGTATGTTAAACACATCGGGATGGGCTTTTTCTATCTCATCTAACAATATTACCGAATACGGTTTACGGCGTACTGCTTCGGTAAGTTGGCCTCCTTCATCGTAACCAACATAACCTGGGGGCGCACCAATAAGGCGTGATACCGAGTGGCGCTCTTGGTACTCGCTCATATCTATCCGCACCATTGCAGCTTCATCGTTAAATAAAAATTCGGCTAAGGCTTTGGCCAATTCGGTTTTCCCCACCCCAGTGGTACCTAAAAATATAAATGAACCAATAGGCTTTTTTTGGTCGGATAAACCCGCCCTCGACCGTCTTATGGCATCGGAAATCGCTTCAATAGCTTCGTTTTGGCCAGCTACACGCTGGTGCAATTGGGCTTCTAAGTGTAATAATTTTTCTCGTTCGCTGGCAATTAGTTTGGTAACGGGTATGCCTGTCCAGCGGGCAACAACGCCTGCAATATCATCGGCAGTAACTTCTTCTTTTAACATACGGCTATCGGTAGTTTTACTGGCCAATTGGGTTTGTAAAGTTTCTAATTGCGTTTGAGCATCCTTAATTTTACCATAACGTATTTCGGCAACTTTGCCATAATCGCCAGCCCGCTCGGCTTGTTCGGCGGTTTGTTTCAAGTCTTCAATTTCTTCAATTTTGCTATTTACATTATCCACCAAATCTTTTTCGCCCTGCCATTTGGCTTTTAATTCGTCTCGTTCGGCGGTAATGTTTGCAATTTCTTGCGATAAATCGGCCACTTTTTTAGTGTCGTTTTCTCGTTTTATGGCTTCCCTTTCAATTTCTAATTGCATAATTTTGCGGTTTAGCTCGTCAACCACTTCGGGTAGACTATCCATTTCCATACGCAGTTTAGATGCTGCTTCATCCATTAAGTCAATGGCTTTATCGGGCAAAAATCTATCGGCAATGTAACGTTGCGAAAGTTCTACGGCGGCAATAATGGCTTCGTCTTTAATGCGCACTTTGTGGTGCGTTTCGTATCTTTCTTTTAAGCCACGTAAAATAGAAATAGCATCGGCGGTATCAGGTTCCTCCACCATAACTTTTTGGAAACGACGTTCTAGGGCTTTATCTTTCTCTAAATATTTTTGATATTCGTTTAAAGTGGTGGCACCAATGGCTCGTAATTCGCCACGGGCTAAAGCTGGCTTTAAAATATTTGCGGCATCCATTGCACCTTCGCCACCACCTGCGCCTACCAATGTATGTATTTCATCAATAAATAAAATGGTTTCGCCATCAGAGTCGGTAACTTCTTTAACCACAGCTTTTAAGCGTTCTTCAAACTCGCCTTTATATTTTGCACCGGCAATAAGCGAACCCAAATCTAATGAGTAAACAACTTTAGATTTTAGGTTTTCGGGTACATCGCCTTTAATAATTCTAAATGCAATACCCTCGGCAATAGCGGTTTTGCCCACGCCAGGTTCGCCAATTAAAATGGGGTTATTTTTGGTACGACGAGATAATATTTGAATAACTCGTCTTATTTCTTCATCTCGCCCAATAACAGGATCCAGTTTGCCCGATTCGGCATATTGGTTTAAATTGCGAGCGAATTTGTTAAGTGCTTGGTAAGTAGCTTCGGCATTTTGATCGGTAACTTTAGCATCGCCACGTAAATCTTTAATGGCTTTTTTAAGGTCTTTTTCGTTTGCTCCTTGGTCTTTTAGTAGCGATGCTGTTTTATCGGCCCCAGCCAACAATGCCAACAAAATATGTTCTACCGATACAAACTCGTCTTTAAAATCTTTAAGATAGGTTTGCGCCATTTGTAAAGTGGCATTGGCCGAGTTGGAGAGGTAAATATTGCTACCGCTAACTTTAGGGTAGGTGGCAATTAAATCATCAACCCCAGTTGCTAACCGAGTGATATTTATATTGAGTTTTTTAAGCAAATAACCCACAACATTCTCATCAACAGACAATAATGCTTTAAATATATGTGCGTTTTCTATTGCTTGTTGCTGTAGGCCACTAGCAATTTCTGAAGCTTTTTGTACGGCTTCTTGTGCTTTTATGGTGAAATTGTTTAAGTTCATGCTATTATAGATTTAGTAAGTTACTACAAAATGCTATCCAAATTGTAAAAATAAATTGCCAAACTGAAATTATAGCTGAAAATTATTTTTGAAAAACAATGTAAAAACCAGAGTTCGATTGTATATTCTAATATAATTTACTGTTTATTAAGGTTATAAGCTATCTCTTGCGTTAACGATTGCAGCGGCATCCTTTTTTTTCGCCGAAACTCCCCCTTCGGGGGTCGGGGGGATAAATAAATAAAAAAAGATATAGCGTAAAGCGTGTTAAAACGCCCTAATCATTACGAAAACAATATCTATTAATCGAACTCAGGTTAAATGATTTTATACGCAAAAATCGGAAGTTTTGGCTTTTAAAATTAGAATCTAATAAACTGCTATTAACCTTTTCTATTTTTTAAATTGATTTTTAAAATTGCGAAATTAATTAATGTTAAAATAATTTTATTTTTAAAACAAGCATAATTAATAACTAAATTATATATTTAAAAAATATAGCCAATACCTACAAACTAAAATTATGAGTAAAAAAAACTCTCCCGATAAGGCAGAAAAAGTGGTAAAACCAGCTGCCCCAAAAAAGCCCGTTGTTAAAAAAACAACAGTAAAAAAAGCAAAACCAGAAACTGCAATAGTTTTGGAAAGCAACCAGTTAGAAACTCCTAACAGTCGAGTTTGGAACTTTTCTAGATTTACAGATTTTGATATTTCTCTTTTTAAGCAAGGCACACACTATAAATTATATGAAAAATTTGGTTCCCACGTAATGCAATATTTGGGCATTACGGGTACTTATTTTGCGGTTTGGGCACCCAATGCAAAATACGTTTCGGTAATTGGAAACTTTAATGGTTGGGAAAAAGGCTCGCACCCGTTAAGCGTTCGTTGGGACGAATCGGGGATTTGGGAAGGTTTTGTACCCAATACGGGTAACGGCGAGGCCTACAAATATTTTATAGAATCTATAACTGGCGAAAAGCTTGAAAAAGCCGATCCTTTTGCCCTACGTAGTGAATTACCGCCACGTACAGCATCAATAGTTTGGGATAATTGGTACGAGTGGAACGACGAAAGCTGGCTAGAAACTCGTAAAAAAACCAATGTTTTAAACCAACCTATGTCGGTTTACGAAGTGCATTTTGGATCGTGGGCTCGAAATTTAGAATCGGTTGACGATTTTTTAAGCTACCGAGAAATGGCCGATAAATTAGTGCCTTATGTTAAAGAAATGAATTTTACCCACGTAGAATTTATGCCTTTAATGGAGCACCCATTTTACCCAAGTTGGGGCTACCAAATTACAGGCTATTTTGCAGCTACATCTCGCTACGGTACGCCGCAAGATTTAATGTACCTTATTGATAAGTTTCACGAAAACGATATAGCTGTAATATTTGATTGGGTACCATCGCATTTTCCGGGTGACGCTCACGGTTTATATAATTTTGATGGCACACATTTATACGAACACGCAGATATGCGAAAAGGGTTTCATCCCGATTGGAAATCATACATATTTAATTATGGCCGTAACGAAGTAAAATCTTTTTTAATATCGAACGCTGTTTTTTTAATGGAGCGCTACCATATTGATGCTTTAAGGGTTGATGCTGTTGCATCTATGTTATATTTAGATTATTCGCGTAAACACGGCGAGTGGGAACCCAACCAGTTTGGAGGCCGAGAAAACTTGGAAGCCATCTCGTTTTTAAAACAATTTAACGAAACCATTTACAAACATTTTGATGGCGTACAAACCATTGCCGAAGAATCTACATCGTTTACTGGCGTAAGTAAACCTACTTACTTAGGTGGTTTAGGTTTTGGCCAAAAATGGATGATGGGATGGATGAACGATACTTTAAAATATTTCGAAAAAGATTCGGCATACAGGCTTTATCACCAAAATCAAATTACATTTAGTACCAATTACGCATTTTCGGAAAACTTTATGCTACCACTTTCACACGATGAAGTAGTGTACGGCAAAAAATCAATGGTGTATAAAATGCCTGGCGATGAATGGCAACAATTTGCCAATTTAAGGGCATTATACGCATATATGTTTACACACCCTGGCACCAAATTAATGTTTATGGGCGATGAGTTTGGGCAAACATCGGAGTGGAATTTAGAACAATCGTTAGATTGGCATTTGCTGCAATTTAGCCCACATGTGGGTATGAGTAAATATGTAAAATCGTTAAACTTACTATACAAATCAGAGCCTGCTTTGTACGAAAAATCATTCGAATCGGCTGGTTTTGAATGGATAGTTAACGATGATGCAACAAACTCGGTTTTGGTTTATGCCCGCAAAGGTAACCACGCACACAACGATTTATTAATTGCCATAAACCTTACACCTGTGCCTCGCAAACATTACCGTTTTGGGGTAACTCAAGCTGGCGTTTGGAAAGAAATTTTTAACTCGGATAGTACCCAATATTGGGGAAGTGGACATGTAGCCAATCAAGATAAAATTAGCGAAGCCCATGGTATTCACGGCAAAGCGCATTCTATTATTGCCGATTTGCCGCCTTTGGCTATGATAGTTTTTAAAAAAAGATAGTTTTGTTTGGATAAAATGACCCAACAAAATATAGATGAAACAGACTTAAACGGTTTTGCAAACCTGGAATTATTAGCCCAACAAGTAGTTGAGGGTTTTATTACAGGTTTGCATAAAAGCCCGTTTCACGGATTTTCGGTAGAGTTTGCCGAACACCGTTTGTATAACCAAGGCGATTCTATAAAAAATATTGATTGGAAACTATTTGCCCGTACCGATAAACTTTTTGTAAAACGATTTGAAGAAGAAACAAATTTACGCTGCCAGATAGTTATAGATGCATCGTCATCAATGTTTTATCCCGATAAAGGATTAAGCAAATTTAAGTTTTCGGTTATGGCAGCAGCTTGTTTAATGCAACTTTTAAAACGCCAACGAGATGCTTTTGGGTTAAGTATTTTTGCTGAAAACTTAGATTTACACACGGCAGCAAAATCTACATTTACCCATCAAAAGTTTTTATTTAACGAGTTAGAAAACATACTAAACCAAGAAAACAAAAACAACCAAACCCATATTGCGGATAATTTACACGCTCTAGCAAACCAACTACACAAACGTAGTATGGTAATTATTTTTTCGGATATGATGGAAAACAACGCATCGGAAGAAAATAAAAATGCATTATTTGCTGCACTTCAACACCTAAAATACAACAAACACGAGGTAATAATTTTTAATGTAAACGAAGAAAACCACGAAATTAATTTTGATTTTAAAAACCGCCCCCATCATTTTATTGATACCGAAACAGGGGTAGAAATTAAGGTAAATCCTACCTTAATAAAAGCAGATTATTTACAAAAAATGCAGCATTATAAAAAAGAATTAGATTTAAAATGTGCACAATACAAAATAAACTTAGTAAATGTGGCAATTGAAGATGGCTTTTTTAATGTTTTAAACGGGTGGTTGGTTGGTAGGAAATAATCCTTAGTCGTAAGTCAAATAGTTGTAAGTCATTTGTATAGGGTATATAGTCTTTTTTTAGTCGTAAGTTAAAATAGTCGTAAGTCATTTGTTTGGGGTAGATAGTCTTTTTTTAGTCGTAAGTTAAAATAGTCGTGGGTAAATTTTTTGTTGTAGATAGTCTTTTTTTAGTCGTAAGTTAAAATAGTCGTAAGTCATTTGTTTGGGGTAGATAGTTTTTTTTTAGTCGTAAGTTAAAATAGTCGTAAGTCATTTGTTTGGGGTAGATAGTCTTTTTTTAGTCGTAAGTTAAAATAGTCGTAAGTAAATTTTTTGTTGTAGATAGTCTTTTTTTAGTCGTAAGTTAAAATAGTCGCAAGTCATTTGTATGGGGTAGATGGTTTTTTTTTGACGTAATTTAAAATAGTTGTAAGTCATTTGTATGGTGTAGCTGGTTTTTTTTTGACGTAATTTAAAATAGTCGCAAGTAATTTATATGGTGCAGTTAGTCTTTTTTTAGTCGTAAGTTGTTTGTTTGGTGTAGATTTTTTTTAGTTGCAAGAGGAAATTCGACGTTAAATAATTACTGTCGTTTTTTATGATAAGAACTATAAAAATTATATTACTTCCCAAACAAACCCTTTAATAAACTACCTGCTTTTTGTTTCACATCGTCTTTTACCGAATTGGTTTTACTGCTGGTATCTTTTTTTAGGGCTTTATCTAAGAAATTACCTAAGGCTGCTGTGCCTTTGCTTATTAGTTTTTCTTTCTGTTGTTTTACCAATTGGGTGGCTAGGTTGGTGGCTGCACTTTTTAAATCGGTGCTTATTGTGGGCTTGCTAAATGTGCCACCAAGTGTAGCATTTACAGGTATGTTTTCTAATTTGGCAACATCGGCAGGAGTTAGCTTTGCCATTAAAGCGTTGGCTTGTGTGCCTAGGTATTTGGCAGGTACATCTAATTTTATGTTGTAGTTCATTACTTGGTCAAACCCATGTGTGCCTCCAATTTGCATTTTAATATCCTGATATTTTAGGTCGATAGGTTTAACGTTTACTTTGCCGTTTTCAAAAGTTAGAGTACCTTTTAAATCGTTAAGGTTTAACTTTTGTACATCAATAAATTTTAAATTACTGGCTAGGGTATTTACTACATTAGAGTTGTTAGAATTTATAGAAGCCGTTAGTAATTGCCCCAATAAATCGCCTTTAAGGGTTTTTAAATCGGGTGTAAATTCTTTGGCATCTAAATTACCTGCCAATTTAATGGTAGAGTTTAGTTTTCCGTTTATCATCCCCGCAAAGGGTGCAATTTTTTTAAACATTTCTAATTGGGCAAAAGTTTGCGGAATATCAACCTTATCTAAACCCAAATCCATATTAAATACGGGTGTTTTTTCTTTAGTACTTACATCGCCATTTACGGTAATTACGCCATCAAAAATTGATGTTTTTATGTTTTGTAAACTTACTTTTTGGTCGCGAATTAACATTTTACCCGATACGTTTTTTAGCACCAAATTATCGTACAAAACCGTATTGGCTTTGGCATTAAGGGTGCAATTTAAAAAAGCAGGTATTTTTATGGCTTCTTTGCTTGGTGCCGATTTTGTGGTGGTATCGGTTTGGCTACTTATAAAGTCGGCAACGGCAAACTGGTTAGATGTTAAGTTAAAATTACCTTTAAGCTCTTGTTTATTAAACAAAAAACCGTAAAAATTATCGAGCGAACCTGTTACATTTAAATCCGTTTTACCGGTGGTTGCCTTAAATTGTTGCAGGTTTATATGGCTGGGGTTAAAGGTTATGGCAGCGTTTGCTATGTTTAAGGCTTTGCCTTTTTCGTCGACATATTTAAAGCCGGCTAAACTTATTGTACCTGCATTTTTTATGTTCTGGTACTTGTTGGTTTTAACCGAATTCATATCGAAATTGGTGGTAACATTTGCGTTTAAAATTCCAGATAAGTTTTTATCTAACTTTATTGGATACGCTTTTGCCAAGTTTGCCAAATTTATAGTTCCCTTTAAAACAGCGTTTACTAATGGATTGGTAATTATATTTTTAACATTTGCTTTGGCATCAAAAACATCTTTATCAATTTTAAACGATAGCTTATTTAGGTTTACGTAAGTATCGTTTACCTTGCCACTTTCGTTAATAATTTTAGTATCAACAATTATATTTTGCACTGTTTTAGGCAAGTTGGTATATTTAAACGATGCGTTGTTTGATGCAATTGCGATGTTAAATTTAGGTACCGTTGTTTTGGTGTATAAGCCTTTTGCAAAACCATTTACCGAAAAATCGCCAGTGGTTTTAACATCTTTTAAACTGCCCGAATATGCCGCAGGTATTAAAGCTAAAAAGTTTTGAAAACTTGAGGTAGGCGTTTTAAACGTTAAATCGTACTGCTGCCCTTCGGGTTTTAATTGTATAAATCCATCGAAATGTAAAGGCAATTGGTTTATAAGGGCTTGGTTGTTTTTAAAAGTGTATTTACTACTGTCTAAATTAATGGCTAAAACGGCATCTAAGGCCATTTTTAATTTGTTCATATAGGTAGTTTTATCCATTGTTAGCGAAACCAAGGTGTTTGTTTTTGTAGTTAAATCTAGTTTTGATGCTGCAAAATCGCCAGTGCCGCTGTGGTTTAAACTATCTAAAACAAATTTAATTTTAGAACTTTCGTCGTAATATTTAAACCTAAAATTTGCAACACTGTATTGCTTTATTTTTAAAGCTAGTGGCTTGCCGGCAGTTTTGCTGATAGTGGTATCTTTTATTAAAATATCGAAATTGCCTTTACCCTCTTTGTTAAATAAAATATTTATAGCACCGTTTTGGGCATCAATACCATCTAATTGTAGAGCTTCGTTTTCGGTTTTAAATAATTGTTTAATACTCATTTTAAGATTTAACTCGCCCAAGCTTACCAAAGTATCGCCTACAAAAGGTGCTTTATTTATAATTAAAAGCTGTTTTATGGTAATGTTGGCGTTCGGGAAATTTTTAAACAAACTTAAATCGGCATCGGCAAAACTAGCGGTTGCATTAATTTTTTGGTTTATGGTTTCAGCTATTTTATCTTTTATTTGAGATTTAAAAAAATAAGGAATTGCAAAAAGCGATGCTACAATTAACACTAAAAGAATCAGCACTATTTTTAAAATTTTCTTTATCATAAATTTTGATTTGATGTTGTTTTAAATAAACCCCTTAAGGCTTTAGTTATTGTAAAAGTAGGTTTTTTTAATTTATAGTTTATGTTTATTTAAGCTTGTAAGTTTCCCCAACTTTTATAACCACACCAGCATCTAATAAGGTGCGTAAAGCGGGAATTTTATCCTCATCATTTCCTAATTTTAACAATGGTATTATTTTATTGATATCTAAGCTCTGTTGTTTTAATAACTCAACAATTTGGTTTTGCAGTTGGGTGGCTATATAATCTTTATTTTTTTTCTCACGCAGGCAAACATCGCATACGCCACATTTTTTTGCATTTATCTCATCAAAATAACTTAAAATGGTGATGTTACGGCAAACTTCGGTTTCGGCATAAGCTAAAATAGCTTCCATTTTTCGGCGGTAGTTATCTTTACGGTCGTTATAGTATGTTTTATTAATTTCTAAAGCATCGGTTGCGTAACGTGGTTTAATATAATAAAGCTGTGGCTGATGACTTTGGCGGGCGTAACTAATTATACCAAAGCTATCTAAATCTTGTAAAAGTTTAATGGCATCATCACGTAAAATGCCATAACGTTTGGCAATATCAAATTCTTTAATGGCAATAAACTGGTCGAAAGCACCACCATAAGCCCTTAAAATATTTTTTATAAAGCCATCATATTTTGGGTTTTCTACCTGAAAACGGTATAAATCTTCTCCATTAACAATAAATTGTAAGCGAGATGGTAAAAGTGCGGTTTCGCTTAACGATAGGTATTCGTCTCGTTCTAAAAACTTAATGGCGTTAATGGTTTTTAAAATTTCTAGTTTAAATCTTTTACAAAAATCGGCCAGGTTAAATTCGAAAGTTAATCCTTCGCCAGCCCCAAATGCCAGTTGGTAATAGTTGGCCAAATGGTGATAAGTTTTTTTAATCTCCTCAATAGTTGGGAAACTTTGCTCGTATTTTCGTTCAAATGCAAACCTATCGCTAGTTTGGTAAAGCAGTACGGCATAAGCTTTTTTCTCGTCTCGGCCTGCCCTACCCGCTTCTTGATAATAAGCTTCTAAACTTTCGGGCAAGGTGTAATGTAGCACAAACTTAACATCGGGTTTATCAATGCCCATACCAAATGCGTTGGTGGCTACAATCACTTTAATTTTATTGTTTTTCCAGAGATCTTGCTTGTGAGCTCGTTGTTGGGCATCAAGCCCGGCGTGGTAATAATCTGCTGGTATGTTGTGTTGGTTTAGGTATTTAGCCAATTCAAAAGTTTGGTTTCGGGTGCCAGCATACACAATGCCTGTACCTTTTACGTTTTGGCAAACATCAATTAATTTTTGCAGCTTATTTTCTTGGTTTAAAACCGAGTAGCTTAAATTACTACGCTCGAAACTTTTTCTAAAAACATTTTTCTCTTTAAAGTTTAGTTTCGATAAAATATCATCTTGAACTGTTTTTGTTGCCGATGCCGTTAAAGCCAAAACGGGTACTTGCGGATGCAATTCCCTAAAATCGGCAATACGAAGATATGGCGGCCTAAAATCGTAACCCCATTGAGAAATACAATGCGCTTCATCAACAGCTAAAAGGTTAACTTTCATATACTTTAACCGCTCAGTAACTATTTCGGAAAATAGTCTTTCGGGCGATAGGAATAAAAATTTTATCTTACCATAAATGCAATTATCTAAAGCAATATCAATCTCTCGTTTTGTATTTCCCGATGTAATAGAGATTGCTTGTATGCCTTTTTTATTTAAGTTTTCAACTTGGTCTTTCATTAAGGCAATAAGTGGCGAAATTACCACACAAATACCATCCATAACCATTGCGGGTATTTGAAAACACAAAGATTTCCCTCCGCCTGTAGGCAATAAAGCTAATGTATCTTTGCTAGCTAAAACCGATTGTATAATTTCTAACTGTAAAGGCCTAAAATCATCGAAACCCCAATATTGTTTTAAAACTTGGTGGGCTGTCATAATGTTAAGCAAAAATCAATTTTAAGGTTGTACATTATTTTTAAGCAAGATTTTGATTTAACGATTGTTGGACATATTTAAAATTTTGATGAAAATTGATTTTTGTATTTTATCAAATACAATTATAAATTGGGCAATTTTTCTCTCTTCAATCTCCCACTAAAATAAATAACTAATAATAAAGCCGAGGTTGTACTATACGATAATGTATTTGCTAACGCTGCACCATTAACACCATATTTAGGTATCAAAACAAAACCAAAAACTAATACAACAATTAAACCAGCAAACGAGGTTAAAGTACAATACTTTAACTTACCCGTACCCGAAAAATAATGTGAAATTACCGAACCAACTGCTAATGCTACAATTCCGGGAGACAGTAGAAAAAGTATTTGTTTTACAGCCTCAAAATCTTTACCGAAAATTTTAATGTAAATACTTAAAGGTATTACTAAAGCAACAACCATAATTAAAAACGTACCTAAACCGCTAAGTAACATAAATTTAGTGTTATTTTTGGCTGCCTCTAGATGGTTGTGATGACTAGATACGTGGCTGTGGTGGCTGGTAACAATGCTATCTTTCAACATCCAAGCGGCTTCGGTAAGGGTAAGCGCTAAAGAAAACACGCCTGAAGCACCTAAACTAACATATTTACTTAACATATACATTGTTGCCCTGTAATTCCCTAGCTGTATAATAGTGCTCAATTGGTTTAATCCACCTAATTTAAAAAAATCAAATAGAGTTGTTTTTAAATTTTCTGGTTTAGTTAACTTTTCTTTTCTAAATATTGCATAAAAACTAATAAATACAGCAATACTAAACGAAATATACATAGCAATAATGTAATGGCCAAAACTGGCTAAATTATACACATAAAATAACAACAAAAAAACTAGCATAGTTAGTGCTGTTTGTATAACTCGTATAAAATTATAAGCAAAAAACCTATTTGCACCTAACAGTATACCATAATTATTAAAAAACAATGCAGAAAGTAATGAAAGTATAATGGTGTTTAACAGCATATTACTTTCTATCATGTTAAATAAAAAAAGTACCGAGCTAACAAAAATTGAAGTTAAAATTGCCCAAATAACAGTTAATACCAATATGTTACTTATGCTATGGCGATTATATAAATAAACCATTGCCCCCCGCCCCACTACCGAACTTACAATTTGCACAACGGATAGGTTTAATAAAAATAAACTTATTTCACCTCTACCTACTGTACCTAAATATTTAGCGGTTAACCAAACTGTAAAAAAACTTAATGCTGCAATTATTAAGTTAGCTTGGTAGGTAGAAATTATTTTTTTTAGCATGCTTAAATCACACTTTGGTAAACGCTATAAACTTGGTTTCCAACTACATTGTAGCTAAATAAGTTACAGGCATTTTCAGATATTTTAGCGTTATTAAATTTATTATAGTTTAAGGCCATATCTAAAATAGCATTGCTTAATTGGGCTATATTTTCGCTTTCAACCACAATACCGTTTGTAGAATTTATTACTTCGGCACAACCGCCAACGTTACTGGTAATAACGGGTAAACCACAGCATAATGCTTCTAAAATTACACAGGGAAGGTTTTCGTGTGTACTAAATAATATTAAAGCGTTGTTTGATTGCATTTGATTCTTAACATAATTATAGGGTATTTCGCCTGTAAAAGTTACTTTGCTGGTTAATACTAATGAGGATGAAACTCGTTCTATTATTGGTTTTAAAACAGGCCCTACCATTACTAAATCAATATTATTATTTGTTTGTAATGCCATTTCAAAGGCATCTAATAATCCAAATATGTTTTTATGGCAATTCATACTTGAAACATGTATTAATTTTAAAGCGTTTCTGTTCTTTTCATTGGCCTTATAGGTAAATACTAAACTATTTACCACATTAGGTATAATCACTATTTCAGATTTGGGACTCCAAACTAAAATTTGTTTTTTTAACTGAAGTGCAACCGCAATAATTACTGAAGAGTTTTTTAATATCAATTTAAATGACCATTTATATAAACTATTAAAATTATTTAATTCAGTTTTCGAATCCTTATAAAATGCGGTCCAATTTTCGGTTATTACATAAGGTATTTTATATATTTTTTTTAAAAAAAGTGCGAAAATGCCTGCCATCCAAAATACATAAACTTGAGTGAGTTGAGGTTCACCGTACTTTTTTAATATCAAGTTTAAAAATTTTAAGCACAAATAAAAATATTGAAGTTTAGCAAAAATTCTCCCAAATAAACTCTTTTTTAAAGGATAATATACCAAATAAGTAGTTATACCTTTTTCGGTTGTAAGGGTAAAAAAATGTTTATTAATATTAGGTTTTGCAATAACGTATAATACAATTTGCGCAACTTTTAAAGACATAGCTTCAACCAAACGTTGGTTAAAATCTCCACTATATTTGTGGGCTTCGCTTGGATACCAACTGGGCAAAACTAATATATAATTGCTTTTGGGGGCGTTATCCATGCAGCTTTAATTAAAATATCTGATATTAAAGTAAAAATTTGTTCAAATATTTAACCAAAGCTACCTCAACAAAATAGCCGCATACAATCCCAGTATCATTAAAGTAAGTGTAATAAAAGTCCCTAACATCCACCGAGATTGTTCTTTAAATCCTCGTTCTAAATCTTCACGAGTGGCTAAAAGTTTTGTTTTATAATCTAACTCTTTTTTAAACATATTCTCTATAAAATAAGTAAGTGCTTCATATTTACCTAATTTAGAAACCTGTAAATCGTATAAATCTTTAATGATTTTTGTTTGATTCATTATATTAGGATTTTTTAAATTTAATAAATATAAAAATAGTAAAATAAATACAAAATTTCTACTCCTTACTATTCAAATTATCTAAAAACTGCTCAAGAGCATATTCGTCAGGTATTAAAACTTCTCGGGCTTTGCTACCTTCAAAAGGGCCAACAATGCCGGCACCTTCTAGTTGGTCCATAATACGCCCTGCCCTATTGTAGCCTAATTTCATTTTACGTTGTATTAACGATGTTGAACCTTGCTGGTGCAACACAATTAAACGGGCTGCATCTTCAAATAAAGCATCTTTACTACCAGCATCAAAATCTTTTGCACTACTGCCCTCACCATCGTCGCCCACAAACTCGGGAAGTATATAAGCAGACGAGTAGCCACGTTGGTTACCAATAAATTCGGTTACACGGTCCACTTCTGGCGTATCAACAAAGGCACATTGTAGTCTTATTAAATCGCTTCCGGTTGATAAAAGCATATCGCCTTTACCAATCAATTGATCGGCACCACCGCTATCTAAAATTGTTCGCGAATCAATTTTAGAAGTTACCCTAAATGCCAACCTAGCGGGGAAGTTTGCCTTAATTGTACCAGTAATAATATTTACCGATGGCCTTTGTGTAGCCAAAACTAAATGTATGCCAATTGCCCTTGCCAATTGTGCTAACCTAGCAATTGGGGTTTCAACTTCTTTACCGGCAGTCATCATTAAATCGGCAAACTCATCAATAACTAAAACAATAAATGGCAAGTATTTATGTCCATTATTGGGGTTTAATTTTCTTTTTACAAATTTTTCGTTGTATTCTTTTAGGTTACGTACGCCAGCATCTTTCAACAAATCGTAACGTTGGTCCATTTCTATACACAACGAGTTTAAAGTATTAATTACCTTTTTTGTATCGGTTATAATCGCATCATCGTCGCCAGGTAGTTTGGCTAAAAAATGTCGTTCAATTTTTTTGAATAGCGTTAATTCAACCTTTTTAGGGTCAACCAAAACAAATTTTAATTGCGATGGGTGTTTTTTGTATAGTAGAGAAACCAGTATAGTGTTTATACCTACCGATTTACCTTGCCCAGTTGCCCCAGCCACCAAAATATGTGGCATTTTAGCTAAATCTGCAATAAATACTTCGTTCGAAATGGTTTTGCCTAACGCAATAGGCAAATCCATGGTTGTGTTTTGAAACTTTTCGGTAGCAATTATAGAGCGCATAGCCACCATTTCGGGGTGCAAATTAGGCACCTCAATACCTATAGTACCTTTGCCAGGCATTGGCGCAATAATACGAATACCCAAAGCGGCCAAGCTTAAAGCAATATCGTCCTCTAAATTTTTAATTTTTGAGATACGCACACCTGGTGCTGGTATAATTTCGTAAAGGGTTACTGTTGGCCCAATGGTGGCTTTAATTTTATCAATATCTATTTTATAATTGTTAAGTGTTTCAACAATTTTGTTTTTGTTTGATTCTAATTCTTGCGCATCAACCGAAATTTTATTGGTGCTGTATTGTTCTAAAAGCTCGAGGGTTGGATTTTTATAGGTAGCTAAATCTAGCGTTGGGTCAAACAAGCCAAACTCGGTAACCAAATCATCTGATGTTCGCTCTTCATCAGTTTTTTCTACTTGTAAATTTACTTCTTCCTCTTCCTCCTCATCCTCAGGCTCCTCCACCTCCTCTTTAAATGGCGAAGGATATAAAGTTTGGGCTACAAAATCATCCTCTTTTTCAAGCGTGTTTTCAACTTCCATTTCCTGTATAAAAACAGGTTTTATAGTATTTATTTTAAATGTTTTATCGGCAAGTGGTGTTTGTGGTTCATCTTTAAATGGCGATTTTTCAACTTCAATAGCATCATCCTCGTCGTAAACATCATCGTTATCATCCATTAAATCATCGGCAGCAAAATTATCCACAGATAAAACTTTTTTCTCCCTTTGGGGGATTTTAAAATCAATATTATAGGCTATAATTAAACAAGTTAAAAAAGCGAAAGCAATTATGCCAGCCGTACCAGCACCTCCAATTTGTGCTTGTAATAAAAGGTTAGCCCAAAAGCCAAATTCGCCTTCTATAAAATGAGGATAATCGGACACAAAGCCGTGAAAAAAAGCAATAGTTACTGAAATAGCTACCAAAAAGAAAAACCCATAGCCTAACGTTTTTTGTACCGAGTACAGTTTAACCTTAAACAACAAGCGATAACCTAACACGATAAAAATAGCAACAAAAATGAACGACGCTATCCCAAACCACTGATATATAAACTGGTGCGATAGTAAAGCCCCCAATTTACCTGCCCAATTTTGTATATTGGGGTTAATGGTTGGTGTTTCTTTTAACTCGGCAAGGGTTTTAAATAAATTGTTCCAACCGCCATTTGCATCAATAACATAACTTTGATCATCTTGCCACGAAAACAGGTAAGATGTAAATGCCACCAGAAAATATAATGCCAACAAAAGCAAAAACAAACCAATAATTTTAACCGCCCTTTCGTTATTAAATTGAATGTTCGATACAAAGTTTACAGAATTAGATTTTGCTTTCGCAGATTGTGTTTGGGCATCCTCGCTTACAACTGGCTCGGTTTTTAAAGTATTTGATTTTATTTGATTTACTCTCACAGGCTTTTATAAAAAACATTTAGCGGAACAAATATAACATCTGGCTTAGTAATTATTTTATAAATATTAAAGGGATTTTTTTTTGGTTAACTGGCTACCTTATAAACCTTAGTTTCAAACTATATTGTAACGAAACAATTTTGTTTGAAGATAAAAAACTAAATCCTTTTCTAGGTAGTTTGTTTTTGTATAACAGTAAATTTACAACAGTAATAACTTCAAAAATAAAAAGTTTCACCTAAAATTTAATTAAAAAATATTATAAGCATTCATAATTTTAGATTGGTACAGTTGTAAAGCTTAATTTGCTTTTTTTTATTTTTCTAAAAAATAATACAAGTATATTTCATTTACCTTTACCTAAGTGCAAGAAAAAAACAAAATCTAAAAATTAGAAAAAAAAAAATGGAGACCCAAAAAAACAATCCACTTCACAGGGCAAACGCATTTAACTTTGCCATAAGAATAAAAAATATTTTAACTTAAACAAAATTAATTTAAGCACAATAAACCCTCTCGGGTTTATTACCGT
>REAS01000075.1 GCA_004294495.1 Sphingobacteriales bacterium | reverse complement strand
GATGTGGTATTGACTAAACCCAAAAAAAGAGAGTCTGCTTGCTTAAACGACGATTTTAGAGAGTTGGTTTTAGGGCTTTTTTAAATGCGTTAGCCCTGTCATTGCTCTAGCTTAATCCGGTATTTTTTTTGACTTTGTTACTAAAGAAGAGGCAAAACTGATGCTTGAATTTCTTTACAAGTTTGGCCAACTAATATTACATCGAATTCTTGATGAAAAGAGCGAATCTTGATTGGTTCGATATCTTGAAAATTTTCCCAACAACATCGAATCCAAAAAATTCAATAACAAACTGATTAACTGATACTTGCTAGTTAAATATTTTTTTACCCTGTTGGGTTGGCCAAATGGGCTGGAACCCAAAAAGTGCCAAAAAGAAGGTAAAAGCGAGAGTCAGTAAATTGCCTAAAAAACAAAACCTCGATTCTGATTAAGAATCGAGGTTTTTCCTGTTGGGTGCGCCCACCTGGGCTCGAACCAGGGACCAAAAGATTATGAGTCTTCTACTCTAACCAACTGAGCTATAGGCGCAGAAATCATTGCTGATTTGCGGTTGCAATTTTACAAGTTTTTACCCACTTTTGGAAACAAATTATGGAAAATATTAAAAATATCATTTTCGATTACGGAAACGTAATCTTTCTTATTGATTTTCAACGCACTCAGCAAGCATTTATTAATTTAGGAATTACCAATATCGAAGAGTTTTTTGCCCACAAAGGCCACGATCCTTTATTTGATGAATTCGAAAAAGGTAATATTACGCCCGAAGAGTTTAGAAACGGCATCCGCCATAAGGCAAATAAACCCCAACTTACCGATGCCCAAATAGACGATGCTTGGAACACCATTTTTATAGGAATTGAAGATGGTAACCACGAATTGCTTTTAAAAATTAAAGAAAAATACAATACTTTTTTATTAAGCAACACCAACCAAATTCACCATAAATTTTTTAGTGCTTATGTTGCAAAAACTTTTGGGTTAAAAGATAATTCCTCACTTTTTAACAAGGTTTATTACTCGCATTTATTAAATATGAGAAAACCAAATGCCAATATTTTCGAATACGTTTTGCAAACTAACAACCTAAACCCAGCCGAAACCTTATTTATTGATGATAGTCCGCAACATTTAAAAACGGCTAAAGAATTAGGAATGCACACTTATTTAATGACCGCACCCGATACATTGCAAAAATATTTCGAAACCAACCAATTGCTGTAAAGTTCTAAGGTTTCGGAGGTAAATAAAATTTGCTTTTTGAGTTTATTAATTGACTATTTTGCTTACAACCAGCTTTGTGTTCTTTGCGGTTCCCCTTTGCGTACTTTGCGGTTAAAAATAAATTAGGTTTTACCGCAAAGAGCACAAAGATTTAAGCAAAGTCTATTGCTTTTATACCCAGCTAATGTTATAAGAACCTGTGATTTCGTAAAAAATGATACATTTTAAAAATTTAATTCCCAGTTTCACATAATTACTTCCTACGAAACTTCAGTAAGATTTAAAACAAAATATTATTTAGACCGTATCGCTTCAACGGGATCAAGCCTTGAAGCCGAAAATGCAGGCCAAAAGCCCGATACCACTCCTATTATTACCGAAATACTTAAACCTCGTATTACGTTTGCCATATCTAACACAATTTTAAAATCGAAAATATAAGTAGCAACCGTAGTTAATAAATACACAACCGCCAAACCAAGCAAACCACCAATAAGGCATAAAGCAATAGCTTCAAACAAAAACTGCAATAAAATAAAATAATTTTTGGCGCCCAACGATTTTTGAATACCTATTATATTGGTACGCTCTTTTACCGAAACAAACATAATGTTGGCAATACCAAAACCGCCTACTAAAATAGAAAAGCCACCAATAATCCACCCGGCAATATCTACTATACCAAAAAGTTGGTCTAACTGGGCACTAATAATAGTAGTTTTATTAAGCGCAAAATTATCTTCGGTTGCTGGGCTTAATCTTTTAACAGAACGCAAAACACCTCTAAGTTCACTTTCAACTTCCTCTATCGCAGCATTTTCGTTGCCTCTTACCGTAATTTGCGGGTCGTAACGGTCGCTTTGTATATCTACTATATTTTTAGCAAAATTTAACGGAATAAGCACCAATTTATCTGATGTTATGCCTAACAAATCTTCCCCTTCTTTTGCAAAAACACCCACAACTTTTACATTACGGCCCATTACTTTTATGTTTTTACCTATCGCATTTAAGTTAACAAATAAGCCTTCAGCTAAATCGGCACCAATTATACACACCCCGTTACCGCTGTTAACTTCATTTTCGGTAAAATATCTGCCTGCGCTAATCTCAAAATTTTGGGTTTTATTGTAACCTGTACTTGCGGTAATATCCACGCCTTCAATACTATTACTTAAATATTTAATGGTACGGTTGTTCAACCAAATATCAAAAGATAAACCAGTAAACGATGTGTTTTTTGCTTTAAGTGCTGCATAATCACGGTAAGTAGGCACAGGCCTTTGCATATATTTCCACCAAGGGTAATCGCTACCACCGCCCCAAGGCCATTTCTGAATATAAATAGTTTTGCTACCTAATTTATCAACGCTAGTTTGCAAATTTCCCCTAAATGTATCAACCGCAGCAAAAACCGAAATTATAGTGAAAATACCAATGGTTATGCCCAAAAGCGACAAAAAAGTGCGGGTTCTATTTTGCATTAAAGCATCGTAAGCAAAAATAAAACTTTCTATAAATAGTTTAAAAAACAACATATAATTTAAGACAAAGCAATTAATAAAAAGTTACACAAACTTATAAATCATTTTTTGGGCGTAACCCGAAAAGGGTCGGGCTATACGCTTGTAGCTTTTTTATTCTAAATTCTCCCTTTGGTAGAATTTAGAATAAAAAAGGCTACCCGCTGCTATCCCTTACGCAACTCCTACTCTAACCAAACGCATAACATTAAAAGCAAACAAAAATGTAAAAAAATATTTTAAAAATTTATCTTAACTTTGCGCTCCAAAATACGTATACATTAATATGAAATTATCTCAATTTAAATTCAATCTGCCCGAATCATTAGTTGCTGTAAACCCATCAGAAAACCGCGACGAATCTCGTTTAATGGTTTTAGATAGAAAAACTGGCGCTATCGAACATAAAATCTTTAAAGATGTTTTAGGCTATTTTAACGAAAAAGATGTTTTTATATTAAACAATACAAAAGTATTTCCGGCCCGATTATACGGAAATAAAGAAAAAACTGGTGCAACTATCGAAGTTTTTTTGTTAAGAGAACTTAACAAAGAACTTAAATTATGGGATGTATTGGTAGACCCAGCCCGTAAAATTAGAGTGGGTAACAAACTATATTTTGGCGACGATGATTTATTAGTAGCCGAAGTGGTTGACAATACCACATCGCGTGGACGTACCATTCGGTTTTTATTTGACGGTACAGATGAAGAATTTAGAGCTAATATTGAGCTTTTAGGAGAAACTCCCTTGCCAAAATATATTAAACGCCGTCCAACCGCCGAAGATAAAGAACGTTACCAAACCATTTTTGCAAAAAACGAAGGGGCTGTTGCAGCACCAACCGCTGGTTTACATTTTAGCCGCGAGTTAATGAAACGACTTGAACTTAAAGGTATTGATTTTGCCGAAGTTACCTTACATATTGGGTTAGGTACATTTAGACAAGTAGATGTAGAGGATTTAACCAAACACAAAATGGATTCGGAGCAGTTTATAATAGACCAAAAAGCTGCCGATATGGTTAACAATGCGCTAACCGAAAAACGAAAAATTTGTGCAGTAGGTACAACCGTTATGCGAGCGGTAGAGTCGGCTGTTTCTGCTGGCCACAGGTTAAAACCAGTTAACGATTGGACTTCTAAATTCCTTTTCCCACCACACGATTTTAGTATAGCAAACAGCATGATTACTAATTTTCACACTCCAGAATCAACCTTGTTGATGATGGTTGCAGCATTTGGTGGTTACGAACACGTAATGAAAGCCTACGAAGTTGCCGTAAAAGAAAAATATAGATTTTATAGCTATGGCGATGCCATGCTAATTATCTAAAAAAATATTGATAAATTGGAAGGTCGGATTTTTAATTCGACCTTTTTTATTTCCCAAAAAATGGACACGCCAAAATTTTATGCAGTTATAGTAGCTGGGGGCAGCGGCACCCGAATGCAAACTACCACTCCAAAGCAATTTTTATTGCTAAAAGGCATACCAGTGCTTATGCACACTATTTTAAAATTTGCAAATAACAAATACCAGCCTAAAATTATTTTGGTATTGGCACAAGAACATTTAGCTATCTGGGCTAATTTAGTAGAACAATTTTCTTTTAAAACCGAAATTACCGTGATAAGCGGAGGCAAAGAAAGATTTCACTCTGTAAAAAACAGTTTGTCTTTTATCCCAGAAAATGCAATTGTTGCCATACACGATGGTGTAAGACCTTTATTATCCGATAATTTAATCAGCACTTCTTACCAAATTGCTTTAGAAAAAAACAATGCGGTTTGTGCCATTCCATCTAAAGATAGCGTTAGAATATTAGATAACGAATTTGGAAGTAAAATGCTACCTCGCCAACAAGTTTTTTTGATACAAACTCCCCAAGTATTTAATAGCAATCAGTTAAAAAAAGCTTATTCGCAGGAGTTTCAACCAGATTTTACGGATGATGCTTCGGTAGTACAGCATGCGGGGTTTACCATTAATTTGATATCTGGCGAAGCAAATAACATTAAAATAACCCACCCCATAGATTTGCAAATAGCAGAAATAGTATTATAAAAATAAATGCAACCCTAATTAGAGTTGCATTTATTTTAAATGGCTTTTATAATGACCCACCTCTTATCACCCTTAAAAGTACAGCAACAATAGCTATTACTAACAAAATGTGAATTAAGTTACCACCAAATGGAGACACAAATGCTCCAAAAATCCATACAATAATTAAAATAACTGCGATGATGTACAATAAATTTCCCATGATTTTTAAATTTTAAAATTTCAGATGGGTAATCTATAATCAAGCCAAACATTTAAAGTTGCTTCTTTAAACAAGAAATTATATAAAGTGTATAATAAATTATACAAAAAAGGCTCAGTTTATAAAACCGAGCCTTTAAAATTAATATTCGTCTTCGTTAAAAAAGAAGTCGTCTTTGGTTGGATAATCTGGCCAAATTTCCTCAATATTTTCGTAAGGTTCGCCATCATCCTCCAAAGCTTGCAGATTTTCTATAACTTCTACAGGTGCTCCAGAACGTATACCATAATCAATCAATTCGTCTTTTGTAGCTGGCCAAGGAGCGTCTTCCAAGTGTGATGCCAATTCTAATGTCCAATACATATTTTTACAGGATTTTATTTATTTTGCAAAACTAAATTAAAAAACTACATAAGCTAAAAAACTTATCCACAATTTTTAAATTCTTGGTATCCATATATTTTCGGGGTTTTTATTGTCGAAAATTATTTTGCGTGATAATGTAAAAAGATAATCGGATAAACGGTTTAAATAAATTATCACTTTATCTTCTATTTCATTTTGCTGGGCAAGGCTTACAACAGCTCTCTCGGCCCGGCGACAAACACACCTAGCAATATGGCAATGCGATGCCAGCACATTACCACCTGGTAAAACAAAATGTTTTAATGGCGGTAAGTACGTGTTTATCAAATCCATTTGGGTTTCTAAAAGTTCAATATCCGAGACCAGCAAATCGGGGAGTTTAGTTTTAGATTTTTCGGGTTCGGCTGCTAAAACTGCACCAATTGTAAATAATCGATCTTGTATTTCTTTTAAAATTAGTGCTTCGTTTTCGTTATTTATTTGGTCTCTAATTAACCCGATATACGAATTTAACTCATCTACAGTACCGTAAGCATCTATTCTAATGTGATTTTTAGGAACTCTAGAACCTCCAATTAACGAGGTTAAACCCTTGTCGCCTGTTTTTGTGTAAATTTTCATTTTATATTTTTAAAAGATAACAGATTTTGATACAAAGTGTTGGCTCATTTATAATTTTTAAAATTGTAAATTAAACCAAAAAACATTTGCTCAATTTATAAGCTATTTTATTACTCAACCACCAAACATTTTTTATATCAAAACTATATCATCTGTATGGGCAATTTCGAGATTTTGAAGTTTATTATTACCTTCAATTTCTTTTGAATTTATACGCGATTTTGCAACCGCAAGTGGCTGATTTTGGTCATCTAAAATCTCAAAAACTTCGCCAGCCTCAAAATGTTGCAAAATTTCTACTACGCCAACAGCTAGCAAACTATGTCGGTTTGCTATTGCTTTGGCAGCACCAGCATCAATTTGTAATTTACCGCTTATTAAACTGCCACTAGCCAACCATTTATTACGAGCCGATATGTTGCAGGCTTGCGGCTGACAAACAGTTCCAATTTTACCATCCACCGCTCGTAGTATTGCATTATCGGCTTTTATCCCAAAAATTACAGTTTTAATACCCATTTGCGTAGCAAGGCGAGCAAAGGTTAATTTAGAGGTCATTCCGCCTAAACCTGTTGCCGACTTTTCTTTGGTAGCCAATTGTAAAACACTGGCATCAATGGCTTTAAACTCTGATATTACCTCTCCATTGGCATTTAGCACACCTGGAACGGAGGTGCATAATAACAACGCATGAGCCCCAAAGCCTACGGCAATTAAGGTAGCCAATTCGTCGTTATCAGAAAACTTAAGTTCTAAATTGCTAACCACATCGTTTTCGTTGGCTATCGGTATAATGTTGTTGTGCCACAATTCTTGGTAGGTGCGTTGCAATTGCAAAAATTGGTTTCGGTTACTAAAATGATGCCGTTCGCACAAACTCTGGGCAATACTAATACCGTGTGGAGCAAAATACTGGGCGTAAGTATTTAACAACAATGGGTTACCAATGGCGGCTGCGGCTTTACGCTCGGTTAATTGGCCACTAAAGTTTTTTAACAACTTTTTACCCGCAGCTACTGCACCCGACGATACTAAAACCATATTGTATTGAGTGTGTAAATGCGCCACTTGCTGGCAAATAGTTTGTATAACTTCTTCGTTTAAGTCTCCATTTAAAGTGGTGATAGATGCAGTACCAAATTTTAAAACGAGGATGGGTTTGTTTGTCATTATATTATGATATTCGAGTTATTTCAGGATTAAATGAAGTTATTTTAGCAAAGCTAAAAATTCCATAGTATTTACACCATCGGCATAATCCCAAAGTTTAGGGTGTTGGCTTTCGCCGAAGTTTACCACACCAACTTGAGTGGTTAATTTTGTATTACTTACAACCACCTGCAACTTAGCTAAATTAGCATTAATTTGCTGTTCCAAATCAGCAATATTCACATACGTTTGGTAATACATAACCGCCAACGGCGAGCATAATGCATTGTTTTGGGTAAGTAATAAAAAGCCGTTATCTAAGTGAGGTACTTTGTTAACTAAGTAAATAGATTTGTTATAATCGTAATTGTTATTGTATTTATGGTGGTTTATAATGAGATTAAAACTTTCGATACTTTCGAAAAAGAAATTAAAAATATAACCTTCGGGCACAAATAATTTTGACACGTTGCGGCATCCTAATCCAAAATAACTAAATATATCGTTACCTAGTAGGTGTAATTCTTGTGCTGTTTCATTGCCTGTTAAAACAGCTACTGTATTTCTAGCTTTGCGTATAATATTGGGTACTTGACCAAAATAATGTTCGAAATAACGAGACGTGTTATTACTGCCTGTGGCAATTATGGCATTGAAATTTTCTAGCTTAAACACAATGTTTACCAATGGTTTAAATCTAGGTTCGATTATAAAAAGTTGCTCTAAAACTGCTATCAACAATTGATTATCATTTGACGACAACTTTATTAATGCTTTGTTGCCACTTGCCAAAACACATAAAACATCGTGAAAACCTACCAATGGCAAGTTTCCAGCCAATACTAAGCCTACGTTTTGCGGATTTGTGTTTTCTGGGTGATTAGACAACCATTGTATTAAATCGCTTTTATTTAGCATATTACCTAAAGCAGTTACGGCTTTATTAACCTCGGTTGGGGTAAACCAAGCATTATGGTTTTGGGCATTATCAATTATGGCTTTAAAGGCGTGGTTAGGTGTGCGTAAAAAATCCCCCAATAGGGAAAAAGCTATTATTTTATCTTCTTTACTAAAAATGGACATATTTATAAAACCAAAAACTTAAAATATATTATATTTGCAACATTAAGAATCACAAAGCTATGGTTAAGTAGCATATATTTATAAAGAGATGGCAATTAAAATTACCGACGAGTGTATTAACTGTGGTGCATGTGAACCCGAATGCCCAAATAACGCAATTTACGATGCTGGACAGGCATGGAAATTTGCCGAAGGAACAGATTTGAAAGGTATAATTAATTTTGGCGATGGCAAAACTGCAAATGCAGACGAAGCTCAATCAGCTATATCAGATGAAGTTTATTATATCGTATCGGATAAGTGTACAGAGTGTGTTGGTTTTCATGATGAGCCACAATGTGCAGCGGTTTGCCCTGTTGATTGCTGTGTAGATGATGAAGATATTAGAGAAACTGAAGAAGAATTGTTGGCCAAAAAAGAGTGGCTACACCAAGAAGCTTAGTATTTTAATTTATACTAATTAAACTATTATATTTCTAATTGCAAACCATCGTAAGCTAATCTAATATTGGGGGGTAACTCTTGCTCTATATCAAAATGTTTACCCAATTTATGGCTTATGTGGGTAAAATAGGTGGTTTCTGCATTCATTTCTTGTGCAAATTGTATGGCTTCGGCAAAGGTAAAATGCGAAATGTGTTTTTCTTTTTGAAGTGCATTAACTACCAAAATTTTGCTCCCTTTTATTTTCTCTCGCTCTTGTAGTGATACAGTTTTAGCATCGGTAATGTAAGTGAAATTATTTATTCTAAATCCTAATACAGGCAATTTATAGTGCATAACCTGTATTGGCATTAAGTTTACATCGCCGATAGTGAAATTATTATTTTGTATGTTATGCAAATTTATTGATGGTACGCCAGGATATTTTTTATCAGAAAAAATATAATAAAATTCTCTGTGTAGGGCCAACTGCACATTTGCATCAGCATAAACATCCATTGGGGTTTGTTGCTTCTGGTTAAATGCCCTAATATCATCTAAGCCCGCAATATGGTCTTTATGCTCGTGAGTAAACACAACAGCATCAAGCTTTTGTACGTTTGCTCTTAGCATTTGATACCTAAAATCGGGACCTGTATCTATTACAAAAGTTGTAGTATCACTTTCTATTAAAACGCTGCTTCTTAATCGTTTATCTTTACTATTTGTGGATAGGCAAACATCGCAATTACAAGCAATTATTGGTACTCCTTGCGATGTACCTGTACCTAAAAATGTAGCTTTCACAATTGTAATTTAGTTTGCTGTAAGTTAAGCAAAACTTTTTTTAATTTATCATCGGATATAACTTCTTGGTTAATTTCTGTATTTTGTATCAATGTTGCTAAAGCATTAATTTTAGCATCTAAGGTAGAAAACTTGTTGATAACCATAGTTTTGGTGTTTTCTAACAGGCAAAAACCGGTGTTAAAATTTCCTTTTTCGTACCTAATTGTATAACCAGCTTGATTAAGTATAGTTTGTAAGCTATCTAAAGTTTTTGAGTTTATGGGTAAAGTTTGCAATGCTAGTATTATCTTAAATCTTGCAAATCAACATTTGGATATTTTTTTTTATCCCAAACAAAAAACGAATCGGAAATATCTTTAACCGAAACTAAATTTTTAACTAAGTAGGTATAAATATTTCCATTTTTATCAAATACAGATAAGCTAAAAATTTGATTTTTAGCTTTATTAATGACCATTTTGATTTTAAAAAAAGACTTTGTGGCAATTGGCGCTAATTCTATATTTTGATAAATGATAGTACCAATTTTAGTTTCGCCATTGTATTTAGTTTTATAACCTTTATTGTATGCGGTAAATATTTGTGCAGGATTTAAAGCATCTTCATCTTTACTAACCATATTTATTTGTACTTCATTGTCGGCTTTTAAATAGGTCCATTGGTTTTTACCGTCTGATAAAATTTCTTGGTTCTGAAAAATTATTTTGTACTTGTTAGATTTTAAATACAATACGCCATTTTGGCTATCCTTGTTTTTTATTTCGGGATTATATACTGTAATATTAAAATCTGTTTTTACCGCATCGTTAGTTTTAAATTTTTCACTTAATGCATCTAGAATTATTTTAGATGAAGCATCGCTTTGTGCAAACAATTTCCCACTTAAAGTAAGCAATAATAAAATACATTTAATTTTAAAATTCATAAATTTTTTCTAAAACAACCGTTAATAAAATATTTTTAAACAAAAAACACCAACTAATTTATCAAAATTACAAAAGAATTTGTGCAATTATCATTTAATAAAACGAAGTTTATAAAAACTTCGTTTTATTAGTTATTTAAACATTATTTCATCTTCTGTAGTGGCTTTCATATCGGCTTTATTGGCTTCACGTTTAGCTTTCCAGTTTTGAGACTTTAATTTAAACGCTTTTTTTTGCTCGGGCGTTAAGGTGTTTAAAAATTTGTTTCGGTTTTCTTTGGCTATAGCTTTATTGGATTCTTGTTTTTGAAGTTGCTCTACACTTAAACTAGCTGCTAATTTTACTCGTTTTTCTTCCTTGCTTAATGATTTATCAATCATAATTGCTTTTTGTTGGGCAGACATAGATTCTTTAAATTCTTTGCGAGCAGCATCTCTATGTTCTTTACTTACTTTAAACATAGCTTTTTGCTCGGTGCTTAAGTTTAACTCATTCATAGTAACATCGGTTTTAGGGTTTTCGATACCGGTTTGAGCAAAACTTTTTAAACCCAAAACAAATGTGCAAGAAGCAACTATAATTGCTTTTTTAAATAAATTTTTCATAATTTTTAATTTACATTTTTAGGTAAGAGGGCAAAAAACAAAAAAGGTTTAATCGTAATTGTCTTTAATATTGTAAGGCTAATAAATTTAGGTTAAGAGTTGAAAAACTGAATTAAAAAAATCTTATAAAGATATTTTAACAAATGTTTTGGCAACTTTTTGCAACTCTAATACAGAAAACTCATTGTTTTGTGGTACACCTTCGTTTACCAGATATTGTTTTATTTTTAAAAATCCGTTGGTTAATTTTATAATAATATCTTGGTTGGTGCAAGAAAAATGTTCGATATAAGCACCCATTTGAGGGTTAAAAAACTTAATTTTTTGTATCAATAAAATAATAGCAACTTTTTCTGGATCTGTATTAAGACCTTTAACTGTCATGTGGCAAATATATAAAGCGTATAACACAAAAATAGTTATTATTACGTTAACGCGGTGCTTAAATTAAGATTTTATTAACATTAATTTAACATTAGGTTTTTTATTTTTTTTCGAATTAAAATTTGAGTAAATTCTAGGAAAAAAGCTAACCTACTTTTGAGAGTTAAATTTTAAACAACTTAAAAAAATTGTTTAACACCAAATAATTTATAATTTTAAAAAAGAGTAATTTTAAAATTACATTTTATAGAATATTTACCACATAATGCTTAAACCACTATTTAAAACTAAACCTTCCGAAGATTTAGGATTTGGAATAAATCCAACCCAAAACAATCAACGAATGATGAATAAAGACGGTTCATCAAATTTACGGCGTAAAGGTTTACCATTTTTTAAACCTCACGAAGCTTACAATTCGTTAATTTATATGAGTTGGAGTAAATTTTGGATTATTATTTTAAGCGTATATTTTACAATCAACATTACTTTTGCAAGTATTTACCTAAGCTTAGGAATACAAAATCTTAGAGGCAGCGAGGCAAAAAACACCATTGATCAATTTTTTGATGGATTCTTTTTTTCGGCACAAACCATATCAACAGTCGGCTATGGGCATTTAAGCCCATCGGGTATGGCAACCAGTTCGGTGGCTGCTTTCGAATCTTTATTAGGATTATTGGCTTTTGCTATGGCAACTGGTTTATTATATGGGCGATTTTCGAGGCCAAACTCACGAATGTCTTACAGTACTAATTTGCTTATAAGTCCCTATAAAACAGGCAAAGCTTTAATGTTACGGCTTGCAAATTACCGCAGTAACCAATTGATAGATTTAGAAGTGCAAGTTTATTTAGCTTATAACGTTATTGAAAATAGTATTAAAACCAGAAAATTTTTACTGTTAAACTTAGAGAGAGAAAAAGTTGCAATTTTAGCCACCAGCTGGACAATTGTACATGATATAAACGAAGATAGCCCAATAATTAATTTAACTAAACAGCAATTAATTGATAGCGAAGCGGAGTTTTTGGTATTATTAAAATCATTTGATGATGCTTTTGCGCAAACAGTACATTCACGAACTTCATATAAAGCCGATGAAATAATTTACAATGCTAAATTTTCTCCATTAACCGCTACAGGTAAAGATGGTATATTAGAATTTGATGTATCTAAAATAGGCGATTACGAACTTATCTAATTTAAATAATTAAGTAAGGGTATTATTTTAGTTGAGTTTTTAAGGCTAAATATACGCCATTAGTCCAACCAAAACCATCTTGTGAAGGATATTCGCCACCTCCAGCTAATTTAGAAACATCTTCTACATTGTATTTTTCCATCATTTTACCTGTGGCTAAGTAAACTTTATCGTTTAACATAAGCCACCTATTGGCAATTGCATTGGCTAACACATTCTGCTTATAATTTTTTAAACCCTTTACAGCAATCCATTGCAAAGGTGCCCAACCGTTTGGTGCATCCCATTGTTGGCCTGTGTTATTGGTTGTGGTAACTAATCCACCAGCTTTAAGCAGATTGTTTTTTGCCATTAATGCTGTAGCTATTGATTGCTTTGTAGTGGCAATATTTGCAAATAAAGGGAACAAACCGGCTGCTGTAATTACGCTTAATTGTTGTTGGGTTTCAAAATTATAATCGAAGTAATAGCCTGATTTAGCATTGTAGCAATATTTATTGATAGCCAATTTTCTTATAGCAGCATTTTTAAGGTAACTTTTTGCGGAAATATTATTTTTAACCGTTAGCAGTGCATGTGCAATTATTTGCTCCATAGTAAAAAGCAAACAGTTTAAATCAACAGGTATTATTTGCGTAGTTTGTATGGTATTCATATTTTTATTATCGGCAAACCAACGGCTACTAAAATCCCATCCACTACAAGCACCAGCTCTTAAATTTTTATAAGTAAAGGCTCTTCTTTCGTCTAAAATTTCTTTTAACTTTTGGGGCAAAGCTACTTTTATACGCATAGCAAGTTCTAATGCTGCGGCTTCGGCTGTTTCGTAATCTTCTTTATAACTCTCGGGGCGTGGAGTTTGTTCATCATCCCAATATCTGTTTAGTAAAGCGCCACTCTGCATTTTAACAACCCTGTTTATTGCTTTAGTGGGTTTAATTTTGTTTGCGCCAAGCATCCAATATGCGTATTCTTTTTCCATAGCAGGTAGGTAGGTTTTGTAAACACCCTCACCTTTTATACTTGCCAACAGTTTAACCATTAAACAAAAAAAAGGCGGTTGGCTACGACTTAAATAATAACTACGGTTGCCGTTGGGCATATGCCCATAAGTATTTATAAGGTAAGCGAAATTTTTAACCATGTTTTCTATCATTTTAGTTTCGCCACTTTCTTTTAAACCTAACAATGTAAAATAGCTATCCCAATAGTAAATTTCGCGAAACCTGCCACCAGGTACAATGTAAGGGTAAGGCAAAGGCAAAATAGAGTTACCAACGTCATTTTTAATATATTTATCGGGTTGTCTCAATAAAACCGGCCATAAGTTTTTAATGTGCAGTGTTACATTATCTTCTTTTTTTTCGTAGCCCAAAGTTGGGGTTAGTGGTAAGTTAAAATTTTCTTGAACAAATTTTGTTAAATTAAAATTTGAATCAATTTTAGAATCGTAATCTGATAAAATATATTTTACTTTTCGTTTTGGTGTAGCATCAACAAAGGTTTTGCCGTCGGGCAGTATTTGGTTTAGTTGAATATCGCTAAACAAATCGCCATAAATTTTGTTGGGTGTTAATGGAAATTTATTTTGTGAGAAAAGCAAGGTTGGTATAAATGCGAAATATATTAAAGTTATAGTTTTCATTGTGATGAGATTATAAGGGTAAAAGAATGTATATGAGGTTGATTATATTATTATTACAGTTAATATAAATAACTAAACTTTCGGAGCAAATAAAGGGTTGATAATGAGACAAATAAGATTATAAAAAGTTGCATTTTTGGTTGTAATTACCTATATTTGAATTAGTTACCAACAAATAAGCTAATCACTCAAAAATGCAACAAATAAAGGTATTAAAAAAACTACAAGAGACCACAAAATATTCTGTTAACAGCAATATATTATCAAACACCTTCTCAAACATCATCAAAGAATTTAAGTTACTAAACTTTCGGAGCAAATAAAGGATTGATAATGAGACAAATAAGATTATAAAAAGTTGCATTTTCGGTTGTAATTACCTATATTTGAATTAGTTACCAACAAATTAGCTAATAACTCAAAAATGTAACAAATAAAGGTATTAAAAAAACTGCAAGAGACTACAAAATATTCCGCTAATAGCAATATTTTATTAAAAACCTTCTCAAACATCATCCAAGAATTTAAGCTAGCTAAAGTGAACGCTGTGCTGAATAAGGCAAAGAGCAAAGGGGTTGAAGGTAAAGATATTTTTAAAACACTTTTTACGATGGTGTTTATTGATGTGAAAAACGTTAACCAATTAATGAGTTCGGGATTTAGCATAGATTTAAATCATAAAAAAGATGTTTTTTACGCTTTTATGAAAAATGAGTGGGTAGATTGGCGAAAGATATTAACCTTGTTTTCTACCCAGTTTATCAAAATCACAAAAGAAAAAGGGGACAAAGACGAACCATCTACCCCAAAATGTATTATTGTAGATGACACAATGCTAGAAAAAAGCGGAAACAAGATTGAGTTTATAGGCAAGGTTTTCGACCATTGTACGCACACTTATCAGCTTGGTATAAAGCTATTAACGGTATGTTTTTGGGATGGAAAAAGTTTAATTCCTGCTGATTTTTCGATACATAATGAACCCGGTAAAAAAGGAAATAGAGGCTTAAGAGCAAAAGATTTAAAGGCACAGTTTTCTAAAAAACGAGTAGTAAACAGCCCTGGTCATCAAAGAGAGCAAGAGCTTAGCATCTGTAAAATACAGATGGCAATAACAATGATAAAAAGAGCCATAAAAAACGGATTAACCCCAACTTATGCACTCGCTGATTCTTGGTTTATGAGCGAAAATTCATCAGACAAGTACAAGATATTAAAATAAAATATGCTAAAAAACTACACGTTATAGGCTTAATGAAAACACATAGGTTTGTGGTAATTGGAGCTAAAACTATTAAAGCCAATCAAGTAGGGGAATATAAAAGAAAAGATATTGCAAATTGCAAAGTCTTTAAATGCCAATACATTAGCTCATTAATTACTTACAAAGGAATTGAAATGAAAGCTTTTTGGGTAAAAATGAAAGGGCAAGAAAACTGGAAAATGCTGGTAACAACCGACACCAGCCTTACCTTTATAAAAGCAATGAAATATTACCAAATACGTTGGGCAATTGAGGTTTTCTTTAAAGAATGTAAGCAAAATATGGATATAAACAATTGTCAATCAACTGATTTTGATGCATATATAGCTAGCATTACCCTAAGTTTTATCAATTATACTTTATTGGCATTAAGAAAAAGATTTGATGACTATGAAACTTTTGGAGAACTGTTTAGAGCTTTTAAAGATGAATTATTAGAGAAAAACTTAGCAGAGAAAATTTGGCATTGTATCGTTGAAATATACACAAAAATTTTTGCAGACCTTGGTGTTGACTTTGAAATTTTCATAGAAAACCTTATCAAAAATCAGGATGCGATTGAAAATTTGATAAAATTAGATTTTCAGTTTCTATTCTCTGGCAGAAAACAAGTTGCGTGATTTTTGGTGTAATTTTGCTCCGAAAGTTTAGTAAATAAACTCAAAAAGTAAATTTTATATGCCTCCCAAACTTTAGACGTTAACATAAATTAGTACAAATAATGCTACTTATTTATTCCTTCTAACGAAAACAAAAAAGCGTATTGCAAAGCTTCGTCTTTTAAATAGTCGAACCGGCCCGAAGCCCCACCATGGCCAAAAGCCATATTGGTTTTAAAAAGCAATACATTACTATCGGTTTTGGTTGCCCTAAGTTTAGCAACCCATTTAGCAGGCTCAAAATATTGTACTTGGCTATCATGCAAACCAGTAGTAACCAACATATTTGGGTAGTTTTTTGGGGTTATGTTTTCGTACGGCGAATAGGTTTTAAGGTACTCGTATACCTCTTTTTGTTTGGGGTTTCCCCATTCATCAAACTCGTTGGTAGTTAGTGGTATACTTTCATCTAACATGGTGTTTACTACATCAACAAAAGGGACTTCGGCAATTATGCCATTCCATAAATTGGGGGCAAGGTTAGCTATTGCGCCCATTAATAAACCGCCGGCACTGCCACCGTTTGCATATAAATGTTTGGCCGAAGTGTATTTTTGCGCAATCAAAAACTCGCCACAAGCAATAAAATCGGTAAAAGTGTTTGTTTTTTTCATTAGCTTACCGTCTTCATACCATTGACGGCCCATTTCTTGGCCACCTCTAACGTTGGCAATAGCAAAAACAAAACCACGGTTTAATAAACTTAACCTAAGCGACGAGAAATAAGTATCGGATGTTATACCATAAGAGCCATAACCATAAAGCAATAAAGGGGCATTGCCATTTTTCTCAAATCCTTTTTTATAAACAAGGGCTATGGGTATTTTTGTGCCATCGGGTGCCGTGGCAAATAACCTTTGGGTTTCGTAATTATTTGGGTTATAACCTCCCAAAACTTCTTGTTGTTTAATTTGATTTTGCTGCTGAGTTTCTAAATCATAATCAAAAGTGGTAATGGGCGTGGTTAACGATGTGTATTGGTACCTAAATTTTTTACTATTAAACTGGGGGTTGGTACTGCCAAATACCGAGTAAACAGGCTCATCAAATTTTATATAATAATTGCCACCGCTGTTTTTTAGTACATTTAATTGGTTTAATCCATTTTCTCGTTCTAATAATACTATATAATCCAATGTCGTTTACTTAAGCAAAAGTACACGATATTTTAATCAAAAATGATTTTTTTATATGCGCTTTTTGTTGTATTTTTAAGTAGTATATAG
>REAS01000074.1 GCA_004294495.1 Sphingobacteriales bacterium | reverse complement strand
AGTGTATTCAAATATGGATTAGATTATCTTTCAAAATTTCTTCTGACGGGCTTTAAATCATTAGAAAACAATTTGTTTAGCTTTTTGTCATGTACTTAAGCATTTTTTACTTAGTTCTTATTTTTCTTTGGATATATTTACAGGGGTTTTTATGGTGGTTTTTTCACAGACTGACGTTACAGTTTGCATTTGGGCATTTCAAAAAAATGTAGTTGCGTTTTGCATCATGCAAAAATTTATATTTTTTGTTATCTTATTTAGAAAAGCAGGTATTGGTATTTTATAGGTTGGGCCTAGTCGGGCTTTACGCTTGTAGCTTTTTTACAGTTTTGCCCTTTGGCGCAAATCGGTAAAAAAGGCTATCGCTGCAATCCCGTTTATTTAATGCCGGGCTGGTGGTTTATAGGTTAGTGCGTTTTAATGAGACAGTAAATTTGGCGGAATCAAAATTATCTTATAAAATATAAAGCAAATAGCGTGAAATAACACCCGAATAGCTGCTAATTTTTTAAGAAATGTATTAAAAGTTAACAAATTACTACACACTCTACCCTAATTCAAATTCAACCGTTCCTGTTTCATACTCAAATCAACATCTTTCTTTTTAAATTTTTTGTACCATAAAAACCCCACCCCAGCCATAGCTAAATAAGGAGCTGCTAATAAGTACATAATGCCATTATTTAAACCTTTACCTGTGCTGCCGCCATCTTTTAAATTGCTTTCTACACTGGCTTTGCACATTGGGCATTGGGCATTGCTAGCGGTTGCCGATGAAAGTATAATAGCAACTACAATAACATAAAATATTTTAAAATTTTTCATAACCTTTTGATTTAAAATGGATAATACGGCGAAATCATTAAGTAAACCACTACGCCCGTTATGGTTACATATAACCACACCGGAAAACTGTAACGTACCAGTTTACGGTGTTTTTCTACCTGCATTTGTAAGCCACGCTGAAAACTTAGTAATATAAGTGGCAAAACTATTGCAGCTAAAATAATATGACTTACCAATATAACGTAATAAACATACCTTAGTTTGCCCGCTAGCATTTTTTCTTCGTCTGATAATAAGCCATTATGATTTATATCGCCAAACATCACATCAGGAGCAAAATAATGATAAATTATATAAAAAACTAAAAACAACGACGAAAGCAAAAAAGTTAAAATATTTATTTTTTTATGCATTACTATATTTTTTTGTTTAATAAAATACAATGATATTAGAAGCAAAAGAGTACAAGTACCATTAATAATTGCATTAAATTTAGGAAACAAATACACAAAGCTGGGTGTAGCTATAGTTACAGGTATAAATTTTCGGTTTAGAATGATCACCACTACAAAAACAAATATAGATACGCCCATTATTATTCTAAAAATCAATTTATCACTCATAAGTGTTAGTTTTCGGCTTTAATTTTTCTTAACTCTTCGGTTATTTGTACTTTTATTTCGTCGGTTATTTGTAGGGTTGCACTTACCGATGTACCATCGTAATAGCCCCTTATGCGTTGGTTGGCATCTAATAATATCAATTTTTCGGATACTATAAAATCACTATCATTCATTTTTTTTGCATTTACGTAAAAACTGTTCTTTGCCAGTTCAAAAACCTGGTTACTATCTACGGTACAAAAATTCCATTTAGCGGTGTTAACTTTTAACGCATCGGCGTACTTTTTTAACTGGGCTGGGGTATCGTATTTTTCATCAATAGTAATAGATACAAAGCGTATCATCTTGTTATCCTTATACTCGTTATACAAACTTTTTAACCTTTTGTTTACAATAGTATTTAAGTTTTGATTGCGGGTGTAAAAAAAGTTTACTACCACAATTTTATTCTTAAAATCGGCGGAAGCCAAATTAACCCCACTTTGAGTTACTAGGTTAAAAGGCTTTATGGTGTGGTAAAGCGTATCGGGTATCATAACTCTACGTTTTTTTGTAAAAGTTTTTAATACCGTTTTTGGGCCATAAATAGGCAAAGGCTTATATCTATTTTTACCTTTTGCTTGTAGTAAATAATACAAAAATCCTGGTAGAGCTAAAATAGCTACCAGGATTATTAATTTCTTTAACGGAAATTTTTTTATCATAAGTTCATATGGGTATTCAAATAATTACCCTCTACAAGCATTAAAACAATAAAATAAATGATAAAAATTATTGAAAGTATAAGAAATAGCTTAAGTGTATATTTTTCGAATTTTAAGTGCATAAAAAATGCAATAATATAAAAAGCTTTTACTAGAGTTAGTACAATGTAAATTGTATTTCTTAAAAGTTTAGAAATTGCTGCGTCTGGCACTGCTAAAGCTAAAACAAATTCTACTAAAGTTATAGCTAAAAGTATAAAAAAAACTTCCCAAATTCTTCCTTTGGTCATTCCTTCGTGGTCACCTGCGTGGTGTAGTTCTGTATCTTTGGTTTGCATATATGTAAGCTAATTAAACTAAGTAAAAAAATGTAAAAACAAAAACCCAAACTAAATCAACAAAGTGCCAGTAAAGACCAACTTTTTCAACCATTAGGTAATGACCACGTCGTTCGAATACTCCTGTAATAGCCATTATCAAAATAATAATATTGATAATTACACCTGTAAAAACGTGAAAACCATGAAAACCCGTTATAGTAAAAAATAAATTAGCAAATTGCTGTCCACTTATACCATCAGCACCTAGTGCTTTTAGCTCTTCTAACCCTGGTGTGCTACCCCACCAAAAACCTTCGTGGTGTAAATGAGTCCACTCTATGGCTTGGCAACTTAGAAACATGAAACCACCAATTATTGTTGCTACCATCCACCAAACAACCTCTTTTTTTGAATTACGGTGTCCAGCTTCAACAGCTAAAACCATTGTTACCGAACTCATAATCAAAATAAATGTCATAATACCCACAAATACTAAGGGTGCACCAGTTTCGGTAACTCCAGGTATAGATTGGAAAACAATATCAGGATCGGGCCAAGTCATTTTACTAAAGCGTTGTGCGCCATAATAAATTAAAAATGCGGAAAAAGTAAAAGCATCCGAAAGCAAGAAAAACCACATCATTAATTTGCCGTATTCAATAGCAAAAGGAGATTTACCACCACTCCAAGGGTCGGTTCTAACTTGATCTAATTTTAATAATGTATCCATTTAAAAACTGTGTGTAAGCGTTATGTAAATTTTTATTGATTCAAAAGTAAGAAAACATATAAATATATCCATAAAATATCTACAAAATGCCAAAAAACAATTGAGATTTCCATTCTAAAAATATTAAGTACGTTAGGAACCGCTTTGTAACTACTTATTATTGCGCCAATTATCAAAATTAAACCAGCATTTATGTGTAAAATATGAAACAAAGTAAAAACGTAAACAAAGCTAATTGATGCGTTTGAGCTTGTAAAAAAAGCACCTAAACCGGTTAAAACTATCCAACCATACAGTTGTGAGCAAGTAAACGCAACACCTAAAGCAATAGTTAACCATAAACCTAAACGCTGTTTGGCAAAGTTTAAACGTTTAGTTTGCATATATGCCCATTGCAATGTAAAACTGCTAGCAATTACTAAAATGGTGCTTAAAATAAAAATATTGGGCATTTTTACATTTAACTGTTTCGCTAAATTATCCCCAGAGTAAACTATAAATCCGCTTGTTAAGCCTGCGAAAAATATAAAAGATGATAACATAAAAAGCCATACAATAAATTTTTTGGGTTGTAAGCTGTACCTGTCTGTTTCTTGTGAGTAAGTTGCCATTTTATTTCTTTATTAAATTAAACAATAAAACAATTTGTACGATGGGTAAATATAAAAAGCTGCCGTACATTAAGCTTTTTGCCGATTTTATATCCATTTTTAATGTTAGCATAAAAGCTTGGTAAATAAATACCAAACTACAAATTACCGATACTGTGGCAATTACATAGCCACCAAAACCAAAATAAGTGGGTAATAAACTTACTGGAAGTAATAAGATGGTAAACAATAAAGTAATAATTGCACTGGTACGGTCTCGTTTTTGGGTGGGTAATAAACGGAAACCTGCTTTTTTATAATCATCATCTAACACCCAAGCTATAGCCCAAAAGTGAGGAAACTGCCAAACAAATTGAATGGCAAATAATATTAAAGCAAAAGTATCTATTTTGCCGTGTGCCGCAACATAACCAATTAATGGAGGTAATGCGCCTGGTATAGCACCCATAAACACAGCTATGCTGCCTACACGTTTTAAAGGTGTGTAAATAAAAGCGTAAAATAAGATTGAGAAAACCGATAAAATACCCGTAGTTAAATTTAAACTTCCTAAAAGATAAGTGCCAAAAATTCCCATTACTAAACTCAAAACTAAGGCTTGTCCTGTAGTCATACTGCCCGATGGTAGTGGTCTATCCATTGTACGGGTCATTAATTTATCTAAATCTTTTTCTATAATTTCGTTAAAACCATTGGCAGCGCTAGTTACTAAAAACCCTCCAATAATTAACATTAACCAGTTTTGCCAATTAATACTTTCCCAATTTTCTTTAGCTATCAAAAAACATATTGATGCCGAAAAAACTACCAAGAAAGTTAGTCGTAGCTTAATTAATTTTTTAAAATCTGATATAAAATCTCTCACACTATGCTAGGGTATAATTAATAAATGGCTTTTGGTTAATTAATAAAACGACGTAAAATTGCGCTCCAAATAATAAACTGGCAAATAAAATATGTAATGCCTGTGCAGTTGGTGGGAAACTTAAATAACTTAAAACACCACCCACCAACATTTGTAAAACAATTAAAATAAAGATAATGTTTAAGAATTTTACTATTTTACTGCTGCGTTTAAATGTTTGCAAAACTAACAAATACAAACCAGCATTAAGTACAAAAATTATCACCGCTAAATCCCTATGGTAGTTTAGGCTTTCGCCGATTTTGGCTACCCAATTATTACGGGTTAATGATGGAAAAGTAGTTACTACAAAATCAACCGTTTCGCGTACATGAGTGCCTAAAGTAATTTGAAATACAGTAATAATTAAGGCTACAATGCTTAGCAACTTTACCCCAATTTTAGATGGTTTTGTAGCCAAATTATCTAAACTTTTAAATTTAGCGGTATGGTATGTGTAAATAGCAACCGCTAAAATTGCTAGGGCTACTAAAATATGTAAGGTTATTACCCAAGCCAACAAATTAGTTGATACCACAATAGAGCCTAACCAAGCCTGAAAAAAAACTAGAACGAGATTAAATAAAGTAAACCAAAATATTTTTGCATTCTTTTTAATATATATTCTTACAAAAAAACAGGATATCAACATAAAAAATCCAGTTAGCGCACCTATTAACCTATTTATATATTCAGTATAAGTTTTAGTAGCATTAAACTCGTCGGGTATTGTTATGGTCTCATCGTTACGTATTTTAATAGCCAAATCATCATAACCCATGTTGCTTAAAAGCGATGCAAACCTTTCATTTTTTTTAACTCTTTGGGCAACATATTTGGTTTGATAATCCGCAGGCAATTGAGAAATATCGGTGGGTGGTACATATTGGTCGAAACATTTAGGCCAATCGGGGCAACCCATACCCGAACCCGAACTACGTACTACACCGCCTGCAAGTATTAACACAAACAAAGAAATGATGGTAATTAGATTTAAAAGTATAAAAGTATTTTCGGCTTTGGTGTACATATTTATAGCATAAAAAAAGGGTGTATTAAGATATATATCTTAATACACCCTTTAATAATATTCTTAAAAAACTATTTTACTAATTCTTTATTGTTTTGCTTTTCCCAATCCAATTGTATTCTTTCAGATTCTTCATTACCTTCAAAATCATGTGGTAAGTTAGAACTCATTGTTTCGGACAATGGAGTGATTTGTGAAATAAAATCAACATCAGAACCTGGTTTGCTATAATCATATGGCCAACGGTAAACAGTTGGTATTTCACCCGGCCAGTTGCCATGTAAATGTTCTACTGGGGTAGTCCATTCTAAGGTTGTAGATTCCCAAGGATTTTGAACCGTTTTTTTACCCCAAAATATAGAGTAAACAAAGTTATATAAGAATGCAACTTGTGCAACAGCTCCTAAAATTGCCGACCAAGTAATAAATTTATTTACCGATAACCATTCGCTCATTGATTCGAACTCGGTAAAAGCATAATACCTACGTGGTACACCATCTAAACCCATAAAGTGCATAGGGAAAAATACTAAGTACGCAGATATAAAAGTTAACCAAAAGTGTAAATAACCTAATTTTGCATCCATCATTTTACCAAACATTTTTGGAAACCAATGGTAAATACCCGATAACATACCAAATATTGCTGCAGATCCCATTACCAAGTGGAAGTGAGCTACAACAAAATAAGTATCGTGTAGATTAATATCTAAAGCGGCATTTCCTAAAAAAATACCCGTTAAACCACCAGAAATAAAGAAAGATACTAGTCCAATAGCAAACAACATTGCCGGAGTAAATCTGATGTTACCTCTCCAAAGAGTGGCTAAATAATTAAATGTTTTTACAGCGGATGGCACTGCAATAATTAGTGTGGTAATCATAAATACACCTCCTAAAAAAGGATTCATACCGGTAACAAACATATGGTGCCCCCAAACTATAAATGACAATACAGTTATTCCTATCAATGAATAAACCATAGCGTGGTATCCAAAAATAGGTTTTCTAGCATTTGTTGCAATAACTTCGGAAGTGATACCTAAAGCTGGCATTAGTACAATGTAAACCTCGGGGTGACCTAAAAACCAAAACAAATGTTGCCATAAAACTGGGCTACCACCTTCATTAGGTAAAGCTTGGCCAGCTATGTAAATATCTGATAAGTAAAATGATGTACCAAAGCTTCTATCAAAAATCAATAACACAACTGCAGCAACCAATACTGGGAAAGATAATATACCTACAATAGCAGTTAAAAAGAAAGCCCATATGGTTAAAGGCATTTTCCATAAATCCATACCTTTTGTACGCATATTTAAAACCGTTGATACATAATTTATACCTCCCATTAAAGAAGAAGCCACAAATAATACCATTGATATTAACCACATGGTCATACCTAAACCCGAACCGGGCATTGCTTTAGGCAGGGCCGATAAAGGCGGATATATTGTCCAACCCGAACTTGCTGGCCCAGTTTCGATAAAGAAAGTAGCCAACATAATTACGCTTGCAGTGGCAAAAAACCAGTACGAAAGCATATTCATAAATGGAGATGCCATATCTCTAGCACCTAATTGTAGTGGGATTAATAAATTAGAAAAAGTTCCACTTAAACCAGCTGTAAGTACAAAAAACACCATTATAGTACCGTGTATGGTAACTAAAGAAAGGTAAAAGTTAGGGTCTAACCGTCCTTCGGGTGCAAATTTACCCAATAACATTTCTAATAATGGGAAACTTTCATCGGGGTAAGCCAATTGAATACGGAAAAGTATTGAAAGGGTCATTGCTACAACACCCATAAAAATACCCGTAATTAAAAATTGTTTGGCAATCATTTTATGGTCTTGACTAAATACGTATTTAGTTAAGAAAGTTTCTTTATGATGACCGTGATCTCCGTGTTCGGCGTGATCGTGATGTGCAGTATGTGTGTCGTATAATGTTAATGTTGCCATAATCTCCTCGTTCTTAAATCTTAATTATTTAAAGCAATTTTGTTAGTAGCTACTGTGGTTTCTTTTTTAGCTAAGCCTTCTTGATATGATTTTAACATAGCTGCGGTAACTAAAGGTTTTTGCGCAACTATCCACTTATCATATTCTTTTTGGCTAACAATTTTAACTGCAAATTTCATATTAAAATGCGATCCGCCACAAATTTTTGCGCATAATAAATAATAGTTAAAATTAGGATCGTTAACTTTATCTCGCATATCAGCAGTAGTTAATCTTGGTGTAAACTGAAAACTGGTTGACATACCCGGTACGCAGTTCATTTGCGCTCTAAAATGTGGCATATAAAAGCTGTGTAGCACATCTTTAGAGCCTAAATTGAACCTTACCGATTTGTTTACTGGCAATACAATTTCTGTTACAGTTAAATCATCATAATTTTTTTTGTCAGATAAATCTAAACCTAAACTATTTAAACCACCTAAACCACCAATTAATTTATAGTTTTTACGACCGTTTAAATTGTCTTTACCACCGTAACGTACTTCCCAAGCAAATTGGTGACCTGTTACTTCAACGTGTATTGCATTTCTAATACCATCTGGCGAAATGTTAGTTATATCTCTCCAAGTAAAAAAGCCCATTAAAACTAAAATAGTTAAAACAATGGCTGGTATAACTGTCCAATATTTTTCTAAGGTATTGTTGTGTGGTAAAAAGTAAGCTTTCTTTTTTGTACTGTAACTGTATTGGAAAGAAAAAACAAATAATAAAATATGAGTAATTACAAAAACTATAGTAGTAATAATTAATGTAAGATTAAACATTTCATCAATTTTTACTCCATGTTCCGATGCCGATTCTGGTAATATTTGTGCACCTTGTACAGTGTAAGACCAATAAGTACCGTACAATCCAACAACCAAAAATGCTAAAAACAAAAACCCGTTAAATTTATCCCAAGAGAAACCTTCTTTAGCGCCTTGTACTTTTTTTGTTAAATCGTAAACCGATAAAATTTTACCTATTAAAGCAATAACAATACAAACCAGTAAAAATAATAACAAATAATAAGTTACCATTTTAGGTACGTAAGCATTTTTTTCTTCGGCATCAATAACCGTAGCAACGGCAGTAGTTGCAGCTTGGGCAAATAAATTATTTACAAAAAGGCTAATTAATGCTATAAAAGCAAATGCCGATTTGATGTTTATATATTTCAAAATTTTCATATCTTAATAATTAAATAATACTAAATCTGGTGATGTACACTTTCGTCTAAAAACGGATGGTTTTTTGGTGCAATAGCGTATTTACTTAAGCTGTTTAACATTAAAAATATAAACAACCCTACAAAACCAATGGCAACACCCAACTCAATAAAGTTAAAACCTGCTTCCGCTTCTAATGTGCCTGGCATAATCATCATATAATAATCTAACCAGTGCCCACAAAGTATTAATATACAAACAAACATCATTACGTTTAGTTTTCGTTTATTGTCTCTTGTCATTAAAATTAAAACTGGAGATAAAAAGTTAATTACCAAATTCAATAAAAACAAGTTCCAATAATTACCTTCCCAACGTTTATAAAAATACACCGTTTCTTCAGGAATGTTTGCGTAATAAATTAATAAAAATTGCGAAAACCAGATGTATGTCCAAAAAATAGAGAAAGCAAAAACAAATTTACCCATATCGTGAATATGGTTTTCATTAATCCAAGGTAAATAACCAGCTTTTTTTAACGATATTATAGTTAAAGTCATTGCGGCTAAACCCACAATCCACATAGCGGCAAAGTTATACCAACCAAACATTGTTGAAAACCAGTGTGCCTCTAATGACATTATGGTATCAAAAGACCAAATTGGTGCGGTAAAACCAAATATTACTAAAAATATTGCTGCATATTTAATACTTTTTGAGTGTGATTTTAAACCACCGTTTAAATCTTCGTTTACCGAAAGCTTAGTCATTAATACTGCAAAAATACTATACGATCCCAAAAATATAACCAACCTTGATAAAAAGAAAGGTATATTTAAGTATGCCGATTTACCAGCTATAATTGGGTCGAAATGCTCGCTTTTAGGATCTGATAAACCTTCGCCAGCCCAATGGTGATATAAGTTATGAGAAAATAAACCCGCTGCAACAATTATGATTAAAATAATACTTGCATAAGGTAAAATACGAGCAAACGCTTGTGGAATACGTAATAAACCTGCCGACCAGCCTGCTTGTGCCACAAACTGGATAGACATAAAAAACAAACCTGCAGCACAAACGCAGGTAAAATAATAACTCATTAATAATAAGTTAAGAAAAGTACGTTCGGCGTGGCCTGTTAAAAAACCGTAAGCAACGGCAGCAATACCTATTAAAATAGCTATTAAACTAAATGTTTTAATTTTGCCACCAAAAGCAAATTGCTCCGAAAAATTATAAGTGTGACTGTGACTATGGGCTCCCATTATATCGTCTTAATTTATTATTTTATAGTTTGTAATTCGTGTACATACATTACCACTTTCCAACGCTCATCGGGCGAAAGTTGTGAAGCATAAGAACCCATAAGGTTTATACCGTATTGCATAGTGTGGTAAATTTTACCATCGGTTAAATCTTTCATTGCACCGCCTCTTGATGATACACCATTTGCATAAGATGGTGGAGCAGGATATTTTCCTAACTCAACAATTTTACCGTTACCAGCACCTAATACACCGTGACAAGGCGAGCACATTGAAATGTATAACTCTTGCCCTTCAAGCAAGTTTTTTTTATTTTTTACCAAAGGGTTAACGGCTGTTGCACTTGCAGCATCGTAACCTTCGCGGGTTTCGGGGTAATCAAACCTTGCATAACCAACTGGGTTTGTACCCTTAGGTGGATTTTGCGATGTTTTACCGTCAGCAAAATTTGGGTTTTTTTGATCTGGATTGTAAGCAATAGGTTCGTACATATTGGGTGCATACTCTAACCCTCGGCTACGTTTATCTTTACAAGAACTGATAATTGCAGATACAGCAACCAGTACAAAAATTATAATGGATATTCTCTTATTCATAACTAACATACTTTCTATCATTGTGCTTAATTTCTGTTGCACCAGCTTCTTTCAACAAATCATCAATTTGTTGGTGATTGGTGTTTAGGTTTGCATCAATGGCGATAACAAATTTATCTGTAGTTGCTCTCAACTCCATTACCCTTGGCGCTCGGCCAGGAAAAAAATGGTTTCTAAAAAAGAAAGCTCCCACCATACCAAAAGCGCAAAATAGTACTGTTAACTCAAACGTAATTGGAATAAAATCAGGCAAAGCAAAATTTGGTTTACCACCTATGTTCATTGGCCAATCGTACGAAAGAGTGTACCACATTAACGTTAATGCTGTACAGGTACCTGTTATGCCGCAGCAAAAAGCTACAATTGGTAACCTACTTCTTTTAACTCCTAATTTAGCTTCGATGCCGTGTATAGGCATTGGCGTATAAACATCATAAACACTAAAGTTATTTTGTTTTAACTTATCAATACCGTCCATCATTTCATCGGGGTCATCAAATAAACCCAATATATATTTAATCTTGCTCATATTTAAATGTTTGCGTAATCGGCTTGTTCAACACTATCGTATTTTTTTAACGATTCTTTGTAATGCTCTGCTTCTTCGGCTTTTAATTTACCTTCTCCAATCAATTTCTTTTTAGCTTGTTCTGATGAAGATTTCACCAACAATCTAACCTCGGCCATTGCCACCGATGGTAATACCCTAATAAACAATAAGAATAAAGTAAAAAATAAACCTATTGAGCCTATAAAAATAGAAATATCGACCCAAGTAGGATAAAACATAACCCAACTTGATGGTAAATAATCGCGGTGTAAAGAGGTTACAATAATTACAAATCGCTCGAACCACATACCTACGTTTACAATAATTGATAATATCCAAGATATACCAATGTGTGTACGAATTTTTTCGAACCAAAATAATTGAGGTGTAACAACGTTACAAGTCATCATAATGGCATAAGCCCACCAATAAGGTCCCGATATTCTGTTTAAGAAAGCATATTGTTCGTATTCGGCACCTGAGTACCAAGCAATAAATAATTCTGTTAAGTAAGCAACCCCAACAATAGAACCTGTTAAAACAATAATTTTGTTCATTGATTCTATATGGAACATAGTAATGTAGTTTTCTAAACCCAATACTTTACGAGTAATTAACAATAGCGTTTGTACCATTGCAAAACCCGAGAAAATTGCACCAGCCACAAAGTATGGAGGGAAAATTGTAGTATGCCAACCCGGTATTACTGATGTTGCAAAATCCATTGATACAATTGTGTGTACCGATAACACTAGTGGTGTAGATACGCCTGCTAAAACTAAAGATACAATCTCGAAACGTTGCCAAGTTTTTACCGACCCATTCCAACCGAAAGACATAATTGAGTATATTCTACGGCGTAAACCTGTTGCTCTGTCTCTAATGGTAGCAATATCGGGCAATAAACCCACGTACCAAAACACTAACGATACCGAGAAGTAAGTTGAAATTGCAAATACATCCCATACCAATGGAGAGTTAAAGTTTACCCAAAGCGAACCAAATTGATTTGGCAAAGGCAATGGCCAGTACGCCAACCAAGGTCGTCCCATATGCGATACCACGTAAGTTGCAGCACATATTACGGCAAAAATGGTCATTGCTTCGGCAGATCGGTTAATTGAGTTTCGCCAATTTTGACGGAACAATAACAATACTGCCGAAATTAGTGTACCAGCGTGGCCAATACCTACCCACCACACAAAGCCAGTAATATCCCAAGCCCAACCTACGGTTTTATTTAATCCCCAGCTACCTATTCCGTTCCAAAAAGTGTAACCTACGGCTACTACCCATAAACTTGCGCCCATTGCGGCTACAATAAAACCTATCCACCAAGCTTTATTAGGCTTGTTTTCTACCGGCCATAATACATCGTCGGTAATTTTGGCATAAGTAATATTTTTACCCGTAATTAACGGTTCTCTTAGTATTGATTCGTTATGTGATGACATATCTTAATCAGATTTATAATTTTTAAGCTTCTTGTAAGCCTGTGTTAGTAACTTTTGTCATATAACCAACGCCTGGTTGTACGTTTAACTCTTCTAAAACATAATACACACGTTCGTCTTTTAGTGCTTTAGAAACTTCCGATTCTGGATCATTAGCATCGCCAAATATAATTGCATTTGCAGGGCAAGTTTGTTGGCAAGCCATTTTAACATCACCATCTACCAATTTACGTTTATCTATTTTTGCTGATAATTTACTGGCTTGTATACGTTGTACACACATTGAGCATTTTTCCATAACCCCTCTAAAACGAGTAGTAACATCGGGGTTTAGGGCTAATTGTGTAAACTCATTATTTAAGTAATTATCAAATCTAGAATCGTTCCAGTAGTTAAACCAGTTAAACCTACGCACTTTGTAAGGGCAGTTATTTGCGCAATAACGTGTACCCACACAACGGTTGTAAGCCATATGGTTTATTCCTTCCGATGAGTGTACGGTAGCTAAAACAGGGCAAACAGTTTCGCAAGGTGCGTGTTCGCAATGTTGGCACATCATTGGTTGGTGTACCACCGATATGTTTTCCATTCTACCTTCAATCTCATGTATTTCTTTCTCTTCGGTAATGGCTTTATTTTCTTCGTTGTACGAATAGTATCTATCAATACGTATCCAATGCATTTCTCGGCGACGAACAACTTCATCTTTACCTACAACGGGTACGTTATTTTCGGCATTACAGGCAACAATACAAGCACCGCAACCAGTACAAGCATTTAAATCAATAGCCATTACCCAGTTGTGGCCAGGTTGCTCAAACTTTTTCCATAAATCGTAGGTTTTATGTTTTTCGCCGTGGTTACCACTTCCGTGGGATGGATTTTCTAAATATTCTGCAAAAGTTGCTTCTCTAATAATATCTCTACCCTCAAACGAGTGATGAGTTTGTGTTTGTGCTAATTCGTAAAAACCTTCAATTTTAGTAATAGTAACTGCACCATTTGTAGCTAAAAAAGGGTAGGCATTTTTACCAACACCATCGCCTACTTTACCTACTTTTTCTCTACCGTAACCTAATGCTACCGAAACAGTTTCGTGAGCTTGGCCTGGTTGAAATAATACAGGTAAATCAATTGAATAAGTATCTGATTTTAAAGTAACTAAATCAAACTCGGCAATGCCTAATTTTTGTGCGTATTTCGGATTTAGGGCTGCGTAATTATCCCAAGTAACTTTAGAAACGCCATCGGGCAGTTCTTGTAAAAATGGGTTATTGCCTTGTTTACCATCGCCTAAAGCTACCGAGTTGTATAAATGTAGTTCAATTGCTGCAGCGGATTTTTTGCTTGCGCTGATGATACTTGAAGCTGTTGCGCTAACATCGCCTGTAAAGGCAACAATACTAGTTGCTTTTGCTGGAAGGTTAACAAAACCTAATTGTAAAACATTTGCCCAAGTTTTACCTACTAAAGGTAAAACAGTAGTTTCCCAATTTGCTTTTACAAAGGCATAATAATCGGTAACTGGGTTTGCTGCCCAAATTAATAAACTTTGCTCGGCTTGGCGTGAGCTATAAACTGGGTTTATAGTAGGTTGAATTATTGAATAATAACCTTCTACTGGGTTAGTATCGCCCCAAGCTTCTAAGTAATTATGATTAGGTGCAACAGCATCGCAAAGGCTAGCGGTTTCGTCGTTTTTATCCGAGAATGATATTTTTGTTGCTACTTTGACTAATGCTTCGGTAAAACCTTTAGCATCGCAATAGTTGTAAGCTGGGTTACTATCTAAAAATAAAACTGCACCTACGCTACCCGCTTTCATTTGTGCAACTAATGCTGCAAAATTGGCTTCGTTACCTGTAAATTGGTACGATGGTTTATCTAAATCAATTGTAGTGCCGTAGCTACCCAATAGGCTGTTAATGGCATTTACTATGGTTTGTGTAGCTACATTGTTTGAACCCGAAACTACCAAAGCTACACCTTTTGCTGTGCTTAATTCTTTGGCTACTAATTTAATAGCTTTTTCGGCAATGGCATTGTTGCTTAGTTTTGCTGTGGTGGGTTGGCCCGATAATTCGGCATATAAATTTAATAATGCAATACCCTCTTCCGATGGTTTTAAGGCGATGCGAGAATCGGCTTTTGTACCTGTTAAGCTTAAACCTGTTTCAAACTGTATATGGCGAGACATTTTTTTGCTTTTTAGCGAAGCTGCATTTCTGTTAGAAACGTATTGTTTGGTGTATTGTAAAGGCGAAATCCAAGATCCTAAAAAATCGGCACCAAAACTTACAATTACGTTTGCTTTGTTAAAATTATATTGAGGTAAAACTGCTTTACCAAAACTGTTTTTATTTGCATTAATAATACCCGAGTATGATATGGCATCGTAAGCTACATGTTTGGTAGCTGGGTACTTTGCGGCAAATGCTGCAACTACTGCTTTTGTTGATGGGCTGTTTACAGTTGATGTTACAATAGCAATGGTTTTACCTGCTGCTTGTGCTTTGTTTAAACCTGCTTTTGCGTAAGCGTCTATATCGTCCCAAGAGTGTTCTACTCCGTTTAATAAAGGTGTTTTAAGTTTTGCGGTATCGTACAAATCTAACACCGATGCTTGTGCTTGCGCATCTAAACTACCACTGTTTATGGTACAAGCTGGGTTTCCTTCTACTTTAATTGGCCTACCTTCGCGGGTTTTAACTAAAATACTTGCGCCTTTATAGCTTGATGCGTAATAGTTTGGAATACCAGCGGTAACTTCTTCGGGTTTAATTAAATAAGGAACAGATTTTTTTGTAGGTGCTGTGGTACAAGCTGCCAAAGAAACTGCACCTAAACCAAAACCCATTGTTTTTAAAAAATCTCTACGAGGGGTTGGCGTTTTTAAGCCTTCTCCTTCTAATACATCCTCAATAGGCAAAGCTTCGGCAAATTCGTGTTTGGTTTTTTCCACAAATTCAGTAGAGCTATTGCGCTCTTCTAAACCTTTCCAATATTTTTTTGTGCTATCCATTTAAACTATATATAATTAATAGTGATGTTTTAATTTATTAATAATGGCATTTACCACACTCTAACCCGCCTAAAACGGCTGCGGTTACTTTTTCGCCTTTTTTAATTTTTTCGTGTGCGGCTAATACTTTATCGTAGTAAGCGTTTCCTTTAGCGTTTACTTCTGTTTCGCGGTGACAATTGATACACCATTTCATTGTTAAAGGCGAATATTGATAAACTTCGGCCATTTCTTGTATTGAACCGTGGCATTTTTGACAATCAATACCTGCAACTTTTACGTGTTGCGAGTGGTTAAAGTAAGCTAAATCGGGTAGGTTGTGTATTCTTATCCACTCTATTGGGCGTGTATTTTCGCCGTATTTTTGAGTTTCAGGATCATAATCTAAAGCCGTGTATATTTTTTTAATTTCAGGAGAAATCTCGCCGTTATATTTTTCAGTTGCTTGTACGTATTTATGGCAGTTCATACAAACGTTTGCCGATGGAATACTAGCATTTTTTGATTTCCAGGCACCAGAGTGGCAGTACTGACATTTCATTTGGTTTGTACCTGCGTGTAATTGGTGCGAAAACTTAATAGGTTGTACTGGTTGGTAACCTTGCTGTATGCCTGTGTTCCACAAACCCATCCAACCAAAAGACCCTAAGGTTAAAATTGAGCACAATACCACAAAATAAACTAATTTTTTATTTTTAATTAGTTTTTTTACAACTGCTAATTTATCTTTTTGTTCCCCGTTTTCGGTTTCGGTTTCTTCTTCAAGTAAAGCTGTACCTAAGTTATCTTTTTTAAGCAATAATCTTTCTAAAGTGCCTATTACTTTGTTTAATAAAACAATAACTAAGAATGCTACTATTACTACACCTATTAAACCAAAAATCATTAGATTACTGTAACCACCATCGGCAGTAGGTGCAGCTGCACCTACTGCTGCAACTGGTGCGACAATTGCTTTTTCTCCTTCTACTTTAATGTAGGCTAAAATGTTTTTTACATCGTCGTCGCTAAACTGCGGAAACGGTGTCATGGCAGCTTGGTTATACTCGTTGTAAATTTTAAGCGCTTCTTTATCGCCCGATGCTACCATTGCTGGTGCATTTTTAATCCACTTTAGCAACCAAGCTTCATTGTGCCTGTTGTTAACTCCTGCCAAAGCAGGCCCTAAAACACGTTTGTTTAGTGCGTGGCAAGACGTACAATTTGCTTTAAATAATGCTTCGCCAGCAGTTGCATCGCCACTTGAGGCGGCGGCTGTGGCTGGTGCAGCACCTACTGCGGCAGCTTTTGAGGTGTCGGCAGGGGTAGCTTGTGCGTAAGCTAATGTTGATAATGAAAAAATAAAAACAGTGAAAAGTGTTATTGACTTAACCAGATTTTTTAATTCAGATGAGAAGTTTCTCATATTGAGTTTGTTATACAATTACTTTAACGTTTATGATTATAAAATGTGAATTGCTCTATAAACAATTGCCTATTTTGATGAACAAAAGTATCATTTATTTGAATGTAGCTGACAAATTGATGACGGTTATTAATAATTTATAATAATTCTAAATAGAGGAGAATTATTAAATATTAACTTAAAATATATTAAAAAATACAGGCTTATGAGATATTGTTATTAGATACAGCTAGTTATGAAATAGCGGGTAGATAATCCTTTTAGTAAATCAGATATAATTATTACCCTAGCCAATAAATGATTAAATATCACCTTAACTCCGCAGACCGGCATAAAAAAGGAAGAGAAAAAGTCAGTAAATCAATGATTTAAAGACTTTTTTCTTCCTTAAAATTTCACTATATTCGGT
>REAS01000124.1 GCA_004294495.1 Sphingobacteriales bacterium | reverse complement strand
TTTAAGACACTTAAATATACAAATAATTACTGAACCTTTCTTGTTTTTTTGCAATATATTCTAAAATTTTTACTTATTTATTAATCGAACTCAGGTTATAAGTAAAAAAATATTGAATTTTTTATCACTTATTTTGTTTTGCCACCAAAAACAATTTACAATAAAAATTTCAATTCAATACTAATTCTTGTTTATGTTATGTTATTTTCCTTTAAAATTCGCAACTTATTCAACAAAAAAAACTAAATTTGATTTATGAAAATTGCACTTCAATATGTTAGCGATAGCACTGGTAAAACTAAATCTGTACAAGTTTCATTAACAGATTGGGAGAAATTAATGTCTAAACTTAATACATACGAACACACTTTAAAAATAAAAAAAGACTTAAAAGAGGCTTTTGAAGAGGTAGCACAATTAAGAAATTCAAAAGCTACAAAGCAAACATTAAACGATTTTCTTGATGAGCTTTAGTGTTATACCTATTGATAAATTTAAGAAAGAAGCAAAACGTCTTATAAAAAAATATCCATCTCTCAAAAAAGAATTATTTGAACTTAGTTCAATATTACAAGTTAATCCTACTTCAGGAACATCTCTTGGAAACAATACCTTTAAAATAAGAATTGCAGTAAAAAGCAAGGGTTCTGGTAAAAGTGGTGGAGCTAGAGTGATAACTTATGCCGTTACAGAAAATAAAGAGATATACCTATTAACTATTTACGATAAAGCCGACCTTGATTCCATAAATGATACTATTCTTCGGAAAATTATAAAAAGCATTAAAGCGGAGAATTAAAGAAAAGTAAAAACTTAACCATTTATACTTATTTTTTTAATAACGCTTTGTTATATTGCATTCAAAAACATGCTACACTCATTCATCCTACTTATTTCTATTTTTTTTAATACTATTTTTAAAGAAAGTGAACAAAACATCCCCGTAAAGGGCTATAAACTGTTTTGGTATGATGAATTTGATGGGAAACAATTAGATTTAACCAAATGGAACCACCGCGGTTTAGGTAAAAGAGACGAGGCTTATATTACCCAAAATGCTTCTACACTTAATGGTAAAGGGCAATTGGTTATTGAAACGTATATTAAAAACGACAGTGTTTTTACCGGGATGATTTCTACGGAAAATATTTTTAAAACCACGTACGGGTATTTCGAGTGTAGGGTTAAGTTTAAGCAAAAGCCGGGTACCCTTTCGGGATTTTGGTTACAATCGCCATTAATAAATAACCCAGAAGGTACTCCCGAAACTGATGGTGCCGAAATTGATATTTTCGAATATATACCAAATGCAAATACGGGGAGTGTATCTCATACTTTGCATTGGGGCGGTTACAGTGCTGCTAATCATAAAGTTGCTGGGCCAGTTTGGGGCAAATTAGGGAAGGCTGATAATGATTTTCACACCATTGGTTTAGAGTGGACGCAGAATAGTTATACCACTTTTGTTGATGGCGTTGTAACTTATACAGGCAACCAACACATATCTAAAATGCCCGAATTTATAGTTTTAAGTTTAGGAGTTAATGCACTATCGGCTGGGCCATTAAATATAAATAGTTTACCTCAGCAATTTATAGTTGATTATGTGCGGGTGTATAAGAAAGAGTGATTTTTAGATTAAATTTGAAGGGTGTATTATTAAAACACTTTGTTTTTGATAAAGTTTATAATTAGTAGCTTAAGTGCAATGCCTGTTACTCTGAGTGCAACGTAGAGTCTAATAAACGCGTTTTTTAGACTCTTCACTTCGTTCAGAGTGACTAAAAACGAAGACTCTTCACTACGTTCAAAGTGATAAAAAAATTATTATTCCACCTTAATTTTATGGTCTACCACAAACGATTTCTTGATTAACGAAGCACCTTCTTTTGGTAATTTTTTTGCGTAGCTAATTAAGTTTTGTGCACCACCTACAAAAGGGAACTGTATTAAATTATAGATAAAATTGAGCCAGGCTTTATTTCTGAAGTTTTTAAAAATTCTTATTTTACAAAGCCGTGTAGTGTACATTTGTATTAAAACATGAGCATTTGTTTGAGTTGATATTTTTAAGGTTTTTATTCGTCGCAGGCAGGCTTTTTCTATAATTGAATAATGCCATTTAGTAGTTTCGGCTTCGTTACCTGTGGTAGATATACCGCCTTGGTGTATGCGGTAGTAATATAAAGGTTGGTTTATAAATAAAATTTCCCCAACTTCTTCTAACAAATAATACAAATCTTGGTCGACTGCTTTATGGTTATCTCTACATAAACCCTCAGTTTTCAAGTATGCACTTCTTTTAAAAGTAGCAAAATGGTGTATTCGGCCATCACTAACTAATAGATAAGGAGTTTCTTTGGGTAAAGCTCTTGGGTATTCTGCAATTCTGTTAACCTCAAGTTTGGCATCGCAAATATAATGAGTACTGTGAATTAAACTACATTGAGGTTTGCTTATATGTGCATTAACCATTGTTTGTAAAGCACCAGGGTGTAGTGCATCATCAGGATCTAAAAAGCCCAATATTTCTCCGGTTGCTAATTTTGCACACCTGCCTTTTGTATAACCACAGCCAAAATTTTTAGCGTTTTGGTAAATATTTATGCGACTATCTGTTTTGTATTTTTGCAAAACTTTTGATACATCATCTGTTGATGCATCATCAACTAAAATTATTTCCCAGTTGGTGTAAGTTTGGCTTATTACGCTTTGCAAGGCAACATCTAAATACCTTGCGTTATTATAATTGGCTATTAATACAGAAAACAGCATAATTTAGTTTTTAAAATATTTGTTTACTTCTGCAGCACTAAATTTTTTATTTAAAAAAACCGGAATTTCATCTTTTATTTTCTCAAGCTTGTTGGTATCTTCAAAAATTTGAAGCAAATTTTGGGTATCAACAGCTAAATTACCTGTAAATATAAACCCATTTTTGCCGTTTTCAATTAATTCTAAAGTTGTGTTGGTTGAGTTTGAGAGTACAATTTTGCCTTTTTTTAACGCATATAATATACTGCCACTAAACGGATAGTAAAATTTATAACTGTTAAAAAACAAGGGTGCAAAAGTAGCATTATCAAAAACTTTATCTAGTTCTTTTTCGCTTAAATAGCCTAAGTATTCAATGTTTTTATGGTATTTGGTTTTTAAATAATTTAAATAAAAAACTTCGTTACCCATAGCTTTCCCAACAACATAAAATTTAATAGTAGGGTGGATCTGTAAAATATTTTGGTGCAACTGCAACGAATATTCAATGCCTTTGTTTTTTCCTATAAAACCTAAATAAATAAAGTTGTTGTTAGTGGTTTTACTGTATTCTATTTTATCAATGTCTATAATATGAGGTAAATAGTGCACATTTCTTAAATTGTATTTATTTTTAACAATACTTACCCCTTTTTGAGATAAAACATATATGTACTTTATGTTATTAAGGTAAGGGTTTATGGCATTAAAACTATTAAAATAGAGATCGAAAAATTTAGAAACTTTATTTAGAAATTGATTTTTAAATTCGTAAAAAGGGAATTTAAATAGGGGAGGATCGTGAAGGGTAATGGTTATATTTTTGTATTGTAATTTAAGTAGGTATAGTAAAATTTTAATTTCTTTTTTTTGAAATAACCCTATTTCTAAATGGATATTATCGTTAATAGACAGTAAGGAAACTATATGGTTAAAATCGCTCGAGCTATCTAAAAATTGATAATTTTTTTGTTTTAAAACCAATTCAAAAAAATCGTTGGTGTATTTACAAATTCCCGAATCGCCTATTTTGGTACCAATGTAAAAACTACTCATTTTATTTAATAGCTTATGCCATTTTGGCAAATGTAATGTTGTTTATTTTATTTGAATTGATTTTTATATTCGCAACAGGGCAACCGCTTTTAAAAAAAAGTGCTATATTAGCGTAAATAAAAAATCATTTTTTTGATGGACAAATTGTGTCCAATAAAAAAAAAATGACAC
>REAS01000123.1 GCA_004294495.1 Sphingobacteriales bacterium | reverse complement strand
TATTAACGACGACAGTTCACCTCTGCTTCCTTTTAAATTTCAGTATTATTTTTTACTTATGCAAACTAACGGTTAACGATGGTAGCGGCATCCTTTTTATCAATTGCGGTTGGCTAAAGCCAACCGCAATTGATAAAAAGATACAGCGAACAGCGTGTTAAAACGCCCAAAAAATTAATAATTTTTCCTAAATATCAGAAATAAATCAAATTTAATTGTTTAATGCTTTTACACCAGGTAATTCTTTACCTTCCATATATTCTAACAATGCACCGCCACCGGTTGATACGTACGAAACTTCATCTTCCATACCAAATTTGGCAACTGCCGCGGCCGAATCGCCACCACCAATGAGCGAAAATGCACCTGTTTTAGTAGCTTCAACAACGGCTTGTGCAACTGCTTTTGTACCCACCTCAAAATTTGCCATTTCAAAAACACCCATTGGGCCATTCCATAAAATAGTTTTTGAGTTTGCTAAAACTGCGTTAAAGTTTGCAATGGTTTGTGCGCCAATATCTAAACCCATCCAACCGTCGGGAATTTCTTTAGTTAAAACCGTGTTGGTATTTGCGTTATTGTTAAAATCGTCGGCAATTACAGTATCGGTTGGTAAAATAATATTTACCCCTTTAGCTTTTGCTTTTTCTAGTAATTCTAAAGCTAATTCTTGCTTATCGGCTTCTAGTAAACTATCGCCAATGGTTCCACCTTGTGCTTTTGCAAAGGTATAAGCCATGCCACCGCCAATAATAAGGTTATCAACTTTATCTAATAGTTTTTCTATTAATAGGATTTTGTCGGACACTTTTGCGCCGCCCATAATGGCCGTAAACGGACGGTCGGGATTATTTAATACTTTTTCGGCATTGTTAATTTCGGATGCCATTAAGTAACCCGAAAACTTTGCACCAGCAAAAAATTGAGCAATTATGGCGGTTGAAGCGTGTGCCCTGTGTGCGGTGCCAAAGGCATCGTTCACATAAACATCGCCTAGTTTTGATAGTTTTTCGGCAAAAGCTACATCGCCTTTTTCTTCTTCTTTGTAAAAACGTAGATTTTCTAACAATAAAACTTCGCCAGCCTTTAATGCGGCTGCTTTTTGGGTTGCTTGTTCGCCAATACAATCATCAGCAAAACCAACATTAGTACCCAATAAAGTTGATAAATGCTTTACAATATGGCTTAACGAAAACTCGTTTGTTGGGCCGCTTTTTGGCCTACCCAAGTGCGACATTAATATTACCGAACCACCATCGTTTAATATTTTTTTAATTGTTGGTAATGCTGCTGTTATACGCTTATCGTCGGTAATGTTAAAATTTTTATCCAAAGGCACATTAAAATCAACACGGATTAATGCTTTTTTACCTGCAAAATTTATATCATCAATAGTTTTCATTTTATTTCGTTTTTGTAAGCTGCAAAGCTAATAATTGTTGTTTGTTATTTGGTATTAGTTTTTGGGATAATCTGTTGTATTTATACCAGTTTTCAAAAATTTAAAGTTGGGTTTTGATGCTTTTTTCACTACGAGGATAGAAATATTAGGCCTGTTGAGAAAGCTCAACGACTTTTTTAAACTCGGGGTTTTTTATTTTTTTAACTGTTTATTCAAAAGCTGCTGTGTAAATTTTATCCGCTTTTTTAGTATCAAAAATACTGGTTGCTCCTAGGCCTATAGGTTCAATAAATAAATTAAGGTGTTTTAATTTTTCGGCAACTGTGAAATTTAGTGATAACACGGCAGCCCTTTGCATTACACTTTTAATGTTTTTAAAATTATGTAAATACGGTAAATGATTACACGAAGATCCAATTATGTAATCGCATTTGTTTATCAAGGGTTCTACCGGGAAATTATTTAGCACCCCGCCATCTACATAATTTATACCATCAATTAATACGGGGCTAAACAAACCAGGTATACAGCTGCTTGCTAATACTTTACGTATAAGCTCCCCTTCAAAAAAGTAGGTTAATTTACCTTCATTAAAATTTGTGGCTGCAATAGTGAGGGGTATACTTAATTCCTCAAAAGTTTTAGGCAAATACTTTTCTAATAATTCGGAAAGATGCTCAAAATTAAATAATGCCGGTAGCCCAATTGCGGGCCTCAAAAAACGCAATAAATTTTTTTGCTTTATTATTTCAAAAACATCATAAGGGTCTACACCATTAGCATACAAAGCCCCAACAATTGCACCTGCACTTGTGCCGCTTATATGGTTGATTTTTAAACCAGCATTTTTAAGGGCTGTTAACACGCCCAAATGTGCAATACCACGTATGCCACCTCCACTTAAAACAACACCTACTTTCATAATTATACAATTTTGGTAGCTTTATTATTAGTTTAAAAACAGCTAAAATAACCCCAGTTGCCCTTTATCGTCAATATCTAACTTATCTAAGTTGGTAATTTCGAAATCAATTTTTTTAGCAGGTTTTTCAATTATTATGGCAGGTTTTTCTTCCTTAACTTCCCCCTTACTACTTCCTACTTCCAACTCATTATTAACAACTTCCACCTCATCAGTATCAACTAACGTTTCATTATTCTCTACAGCCAACTCACTATTCTCTACTTTCAACTCGTTACTTTCAACTTCATCCTCATTTGAAATTAATTCCACCTTTTGCACATCGTGAATACTTAACCTATTGCCATTGGCTTTTAAGCCTTTAACATCTATTAGTGTAGAAATATCTAACTCAACTTCTTCAAACAATTGCGATTTCCCTTTTAGCAATTCTACTTTTACAATCGCCGCTAAGGCTTTGGTAATTATTACAAGTTTCGAGCCGCTTTCTTCGCTAATAAATCCGTTGCGTTTGCCTATTGCTAAGTCGTCAAATTTAAATCGTTTTACAAAATAGTTTTTAAGCTTACCTTCATAATGCACAACGCTATAGATTGTTTCGGGATTGTATTTTTCTAATCTTGCCATTTTATCATCAAAATGGTTGGTTAAATCAAAGCTGGTAAGTTGGTAACTGCCATCGTTAAAAACACATAATATTTTGTCTTCGGCTTTAAATTCGCCCAAATAACGCCCGTGTGCATTTTCATTTAAACGCTTGGTGGTTTCATCAAACCAAATTCTTCGACCCGCTAAAGTAGAAACACCTTTGCTTTTTAAAATAATTTTTTTGATAGGATATTTGGTTAAAATATTCCCAAACGATGACCTACCTTTTATAACCGTTTCCGAGAAGTCGGTATCAAAAAACAACTTCTTCAATTTAGCCATTGGCTTTAAACTCACGTTAACAATCTCGGCTTCGCCGTTAGGGTTAGCGCTAAAATACAGCACTTTACTGCCTTTGGTATCTTTGGTTAGGCAGTATTCTTTATCGCGGGTAACGCCACCAGCTGCAAAGCGTTTTATATATGCCGTACCCGATGCCCCATCGCGGTAAACCATATTGTAAATGGTGCGTTCATCGTTCTTTTTAAAAACGCCTACGTGTAAAATTCCTTTGCCTACAAAGGTTTTTTCTTGCACTTTGGTAACCACACAATTGCCATCCTCTTTAAAAACAATTATATCGTCCATATCCGAGCAATCGAAAACAAACTCATCCTTTTTTAAGCCGGCACCTATAAAACCATCCTCGCGGTTAACGTAAAATTTAGTATTTGCTAAGGCTACTTGTGCGGCTTCCACCTTATCAAAAGCCCTAATTTCGGTTTTACGCTCTCTACCTTTGCCATACTTTTCTTTCAAGCGCAAAAAATAATCGATGGCAAAATCGGTTAAATGTTTAAGCATTTGCTCGTCGGCTTTTTTAACATCAAAACGGGTAATGCTGCTCATAGGTTTATCTATCAGCTTTTTAAAATCTTCGGGTAAAATTTCTCGGTAAAGTGTAGGTTTAAAAGGGGTAAACAATCGGTGCAAAACCACTAAAACCTCCTCAAAATTGGTACTGTTTTCATACTCGGCATTTTTATACATTCCCTCCTGAATAAAGATTTTAAGCAACGAACTAAAGAAAATACGTTCCTGTAAATCGTTCAGCTTTATTTCCAATTCACGCTTTAAAAGGTGTTTGGTATAATTGGTACTTTGCACCAAAATGTCGTTTACGCTTAAAAACTGAGGCTTATCGTCTTTTATAATGCAGGTGTTTGGCGATATAGAAAGCTCGCAAGCGGTAAAAGCAAAAAGGGCGTCAATGGTTACATCGGGCGAAATACCCGGTGCCAAATGCACCACTATTTCCACATCTTTTGCCGTATTATCCTCTATTTTTTTAATTTTTATTTTGCCTTTATCGTTTGCAGCAATAATGCTATCAATTAAATTAAGGGTAGTGGTGCTAAACGGAATTTCGGTAATAACCAGCGTTTTTTTATCCAATTCGGCAATTTTTGCCCTCACTCTTATGCGACCACCACGTTGCCCTTCGTTATAATTCGAAAAATCGGCCATACCACCCGTTAAAAAATCGGGCATTATGTTGGGCATATTTCCCTTCAATATTTCTATCGAAGCATCAATTAATTCTATAAAATTATGCGGCATTACCTTGGTAGCAAGGCCCACGGCAATACCTTCGGCACCTTGAGCCAACAAAAGCGGAAACTTTACTGGTAGCGTAATCGGCTCCTTGTTTCTACCATCGTACGATGATTGCCATTGGGTAGTATCGGCATTAAAAACAACATCTAAAGCAAATTTTGATAATCGGGCTTCAATATATCGGGGTGCAGCAGCCGAGTCGCCCGTAATAGGGTCGCCCCAATTACCTTGAATATCTAAAAGCAGGTTTTTTTGCCCAATTTGCACCATTGCATCGCCAATAGAAGCATCGCCATGGGGGTGATATTTCATGGTATTACCAATTACGTTGGCGGCTTTATTAAAACGGCCATCGTCCATTTCTTTTAGCGAATGTAAAATACGGCGTTGTACAGGCTTTAAACCATCGTTTATATGCGGTACGGCTCGGTCTAAAATTACGTACGATGCATAATCTAAAAACCAGTTTTCGTATAAGCCGCTAATGGGCGTAATGTTGTGTAAAATTTCTTCGTCTTGGTAATTATTATCGTCCATTTATACGTTGCTGCTTTGGTTGCAAAATAATAAAAGTAAAATTAAGAAACGTTGGGCTTGTAAAATATTGTTTTTTTATTTTTTATGAAAAGCAAATCTAGTGCTTCGTGGGTTGGGGCTAGTCGGGCTTTACGCTATACCTTATCAATTTACCCCCGACTAAAGTCGGGGGCAATTGATAAGGGTGCCGCTGCAATCCCGTTTATTTAACAAAGGCGAGGTGGTGCTTGGCTATAAATAGAATATTTTATAAATAACCGTTATTGTATTGTTTATGCTAATTTTGGTAATATTGTGTATCACATATTTTAACTTTATTTGTAATTTATTTACAAACCATGCAGCTATTTGGTTGATGTTAATTTTTATAAAATTGAAAATCAGGTTTATATTATCAATCATACTTTTACTATTTGTAAATAATGTATTTGCCCAAAACAATAGTTTGGGTACATGGAATGTATTTAACTTAAAATACACCCTAAAACCAAAATGGAGTGTTTTTGGCGAAGCGCAAATGCGATCGTTAAAACTCTATGATAATTTTCATTATTACGAATACAAGGGGGGCGTAAATTATAAATTAGAAAAAAATGTTAAAGTAAGCTTTGCAGCAGGCAGCTACCAAACCTACAGCGAAATGGGCAATTTTGGCATGCCCAAAAACAATAACGAATTCAGAATTTGGCCACAACTTATTCTGTTTCAATCTATAGGTAAAATTAAAATAGAACAACGCTACCGAGCCGAGTTAAGGTTTACCACAAACGGCTACCGCAACCGTTTTAGGTATAGGTTTGGGGTTTCGTACCCGTTTGGAAAAGAGAAAGACAATTACAAGCCTTTTCAAATAAGTACTAGTAATGAGTTGTTTTTTACCAACAACGAACCCTATTTTGAAAGAAACCGAATGCTAACCGCATTTAACTACAAACCTAATAAAACAACCACCTTACAAGTTGGCTACTTACACCAATTAGATTATAAAATTAAAGACGAAACAGGTAGAGATTTTTTACAAGTTGGACTATTTGTAGAAATTTTTAAATCGCAAAACTCATCGGATACCGAATTAAAAGACAATTAAACAAGGATCTATTTACTGTAAATGGTTAACAATAATTTCAAATAGCATTACTAATTGATAAAAATAATTTCAAAAAGTAATACTATTTGATTAAGTTTGTGTTATGTATTTGAGAGAAATATACCAACAGCTAGTAGAACACAGTAAAAAAAAGCAGGTTACTGTAATAACAGGTATGCGCCGTGTGGGTAAAAGTACAGCCGTAAAGTACGTGTTGCAACAGCTTGGCCACAGTAATTATATTTATTTAGACTGCGAACGAATAGAAATTAGAATATTATTTAATGGCAAAAATTACGAAGCAATAAAAGACGAATTGGCTTTAATGGGATTAGATTTTAACGAACCCTGCCTTATTGCATTAGACGAAATACAATTGATAGAAAACTTACCCAGTTTAATAAAATATTTGTACGATACCTACGCCATAAAATTTATAGTTACAGGCTCAAGCTCGTATTATATGAAAAACCAGTTTTCGGAAAGTTTGGCTGGCCGTAAACGAGTTTTCGAAATGTATCCGCTAAGTTTTAAAGAGTTTTTGGAATTTAAAAACAACGGGGAAATAAATTTTAGCAAATATGCTTGGCAGCCATTTAATAAAACTTGGTACAATAAATTTAAAGAAGCGTATAACGAATATATAAAATTTGGCGGTTTCCCTGAGGTGGTGTTAGAAACCACCGAAAACGATAAAATAGCTTTGCTAAAAGATATTATCAACTCGTACATAGAAATGGATGTAAAATTATTAGCCGATTATTCGCTTAGCGAGGTTTTGTACAAACTTATTAAATTGCTAGCAGCAAGAACAGGAAATAAAATAGACTATACCAAAATTAGTAGCGTAACGGGCATAAACCGACAAAAAATAGCTACTTATATACAGCTGTTAGAGCATACCTACTTAATTTATCAAGCTACGCCGTTTACAAAAAATATCGACAAAGAAATTTCGCAACAAACCAAATTATACTTTGCCGATACCGGCTTATTAAACGTTTTGGCAGGCGAGCAATTATCAAGCGGACAAATTTTCGAAAACGCAATTGCAATACAACTTAAAAACTTAGGTACTATACAATATTACCAGAAAAAAACAGGGCAAGAAATTGATTTTATTTTTAATGGCAATACCGCCATAGAAGTTAAAGAAACACCCATACCGCAAGATAAACAAACGTTAGAAAAAAGAGCTTTAGCAATAGGCATTGATAAATTTTACTTGATTGGCCGTAATTATGCAACTAGCGAATTTGCTGGTTTTGTGTGGGGTGGGAATGTTTTTTAGTGATTTTTTGGGAGTGGAAAGCTGTAATTAAAATTTAATTATAGTTGGTAGTCTGCCCATAATAATTGGCTAACTAAATTAATTGGCTTTTTTTGCCCAAAAATAATATTTATGAAACAACTATACACCATTTTACTGCTTATTGTATGCGCTTGCAACGTAAAGGCTCAAAGCACCGATAAAAAATTTTCAGTCATGCTTAAAGGGGGTATTAATCTCAGGGCAACCGCTTTTAAAAAAAAGTGCTATATTAGCGTAAATAAAAAATCATTTTTTTGATGGACAAATTGTGTCCAATAAAAAAAAAATGACAC
>REAS01000073.1 GCA_004294495.1 Sphingobacteriales bacterium | reverse complement strand
TAATTCTTTAATATAATGAATATCAGTCTTTTAACCTAATTTTTTGTTGCTTATTTTATTGATTTTCAATCAAATATATTTTTTGTCATGTACTAAAATAATATTTAAAATAATAAGTTTAAACCTTTTAATCTGAGTTTGATTATTAAACCATTGTTTATTATAGTTTTGATTATGATTTGGGCGTTTTAACACGCCGACCGCTGTATCTTTTTTTCTTTGTCAATCCCCCCGACCCACGAAGGGGGAGATTCGGCGTAAAAAAAGGATGCCGCTACCGTCGTTAACGCTTTAAAATCGTAAATAACACTGGTTTACAGCAAATTATACTGTAGCTTAATAATCGAACTCAGGTTTTTAAGTACAACTGTACTTAAAGCAATTTACAAAGGTAAGCTAAAACTTATGGTTGTACCTTCATGTAATATGCTATTTACCCAAAACTTACCCTGGTGTTTTTTTATAATTTCGGATGAAATGTATAGCCCCAAACCCATTCCCTTAAATTTCATTGATGTATCTTCTACCCTGTAAAATCGGTCAAATAATTTATCTAAGTTTTCTTTTGCAATGCCAATTCCAAAATCGGTAATGTTAACTATCAGTTCGGTTTCTGTTTCATTTACATCAACCACAACTTCGTTTGCATTTGGCGAATATTTAATCGCATTACTGATACAATTAACCAATACTTGTTGAATTTTTAAAGCATCGGCAGTTACCACAACTGGTGGGCAATTTTTTAGTTTAATTTTATGTGTTGAGTTTTCTTGAGCAAAGTTTTCGAGACAGTTTTCCAACATAAAATCAAACCTAAATACTGCTTTATTAAATATTACATTATCAGCGTTTATTTTTGAAGTGTCTAAATCATTTACTAATACTTCTAATTTATAAACGTTTTCTAAGCTTTTAATTACATAAGTGCTTGCTTTACTATCGCTAACAATTATTTTTTGCAACAATTGCAAATAACCTTTAATAGGTGTTAAAGGCGATTTTAATTCGTGAGAGGCAATACTTATAAAATCGTCTTTTAACTGTTCGTTTTTCTTCTGAATGGCTATATCGGTACAGGTACCAAACCATTTTACAACATTATTATTAACTACGTAAGGCTCTGCTTTTGCCAAATGCCATATATACTGTTCTTCGGCATTTTTTATACGCATTTCTAGTTGATGAGGAGTGCCCGTTTCCAAAGAATGTTGCCAACTTTCTAAACAAAGTGGCAAGTCATCGGGGTGTATGTTTGTTTGCCACCCGCTACCAATAATATCGTTAAAATTTTTCCCATAAAAATCTATTGTGCGTTTGTTTACATAGTCTAAATCGCCGTTAGGCATGGCAGTCCAAACTTGTTGCGGTAAAACATCAGCTAAAAAACGAATTTGCGATTCGCTAATTTTAAAGGCATCTTGAGATATTGTTAATTCGTTAATATCTGTACATGTACCAAACCATTTTTTTATGTTACCACAAGCATCTATTACAGGTAAAGCTTTCCCTAAAAACCAACGATAATTGCCAGGGTTTAATCTATCCTTAAATCTATATTTAATGCTATAAGCTTCGCCAGTTTTTACGGCATTGTACCACGTATCTTTACAATATTGTAAATCTTCGGGATGTAAAATATCAACCCAACTTGCATCGCCGCCTTCGTTTTTTTCAAAACCTGTATACTCGTACCAGCGTTGGTTGTAATAGTTTATCAAACCATCGGGGTCGGCCGTCCAAACTATTTGAGGCATAGAGTCGGCCAATTGTATAAAGTTTTTCTCGGATTCTAAATGTTTTAAATCGAAATTCTTTTTTGCGGTAATATCTCTAAAAATCACAATTATACCACCAGTGTTTGTGGGGCTTACGCTAACTTCAATCCACAAATCATATTTTGGGTGGTGCTCTTCAAATTTTTTGGCAATTTTGTTGTTTAATGCATCATTAAAAAAATCGTACAGCGCTAATTTAGTAGCTTCAGGAAAAACATCCCATACATTTTTACCTATACTTTCCGATCTATTAATGCCACTTAATCTTTCTTGGTGCTGGTTTACTTTAATGATGTTCCAATTTTCATCTATCTGCAAAAAACCATCTTGCATAGCTTCTATAATATCATCTATATGTGTAGTTTCTAAATTCATGTCTATATTTTATCAAATCATTTAAATGTAACAACAATATTACATACAAACTAATAATTGTTTAACTTACAAAAAAAACGCTTAATATTTTAACTTTACAATATGAATATTGCAATAAACGGATTTGGTAGAATTGGTAGAATGGTGTTGCGTACCTTATTAACCAAGCAAAATATTAGGGTTGTAGCTATTAATGATGTAAGCACCAATGCAACTTTAGCGCATTTATTTAAGTACGATTCTGTTCACAAAATTTTTAAAGGTGAAGTTACTTTTGATGATTTTTCTATTACCGTTAATCAAAATAATATAAAAGTTTTTTCGGAAAAAGACCCCAAAAATCTTCCTTGGCAAAGTTTAAATATAGATTTAGTAATTGAAGCAACAGGCAAATTTTTAAAATTTAACGATGCTCAAAAGCATATTATTGCAGGTGCAAAGCAGGTATTGTTAACTGCGCCATCGCCCGATAAAAATATACCAACCGTAGTTTTAGGTATAAATAGCGAGCAAATAAATTGGCAAGCACAAATAATATCTAACGCAAGTTGCACCACAAATAACGTAGCGCCTTTAGTAAAAATATTAGACGATAATTGGAAAATTAAAGACGGTTACATTACTACCGTACACTCCATGACGGGCGACCAAAACCTACACGATGCACCACACCGAGATTTGCGAAGAGCAAGGGCGGCATCGGCATCTATAATTCCTACCACAACTGGGGCGGCAAAGGCAATTACTAATATTTTTCCTCATTTAGAAGGCCGCTTGGGCGGAGCAGGCATACGTGTACCCGTATTAAATGGTTCGCTAACCGATTTTACATGTATTTTAGAAAACCCACCAACCTCAGTTTCCGAAATTAATTTGGCTTTTAAAATAGCAGCTAAAACACATTTAAAAAATATTTTAGAATACACCGAAGACCCAATAGTATCAATTGATGTGATAGATAACCCACACTCTTGCGTTTTTGATGCGCAGCTAACATCAATTGTAGGTGGCTTGGTAAAAGTTGTTGGTTGGTACGATAACGAGTTTGGCTATGCTAACCGTTTGGCCGATGTTGCCGAAATTATTGGGCAAAAACAAGTTTATTTTTAAACCCAATTGCTTAATTTGCAAGTTACCATAACAATAAATTATTTAAAGTGTAATTTGTTTAATACTTTTTATACAAATTGTATAGTACACACCTATCCCAGTTGGTTAAAGTGGGTTGTAAATCTAGTTTTACAAAATGTAGTTTAAAGGCAACAATAGCAGCATTTAAATCGGAAGTATTATAGCCAATTCGTCGTAAAGCATTCTCCACATCAAAATCTAGGGGTGGCAATAAATCGGGCTTGTTGTACCACATGCCAAAACCGTTCTGACTTAATTTTTCCCACGGAAAAAAAATACTTGGGTCGGTTTTACGTTTTGGTGCAACATCGGCATGGCCAATAAAATTTGCAGTTGGTATGTTATAGTCTTTTTTGAGTTTCGCCAACAGAATCAAGAGACTATTTATTTGCGAATTTGTAAATGGTTGTTTGCCATTATTGGCTAACTCAATACCAATAGAACAAGAGTTAATATCGGTAATATTGCCCCATTTACTTGCACCTGCATGCCAAGTGCGCAAATTATTATTAAGTAAATGTATTATTTTCCCGCTTTCGCTGATGATATAATGTGCGCTTACTTGTGTGCTTTCAAGTGTAAATGTGCGTATAGTTTGAGCTAACGAATCTTGTGCAGTGTGGTGGATAATTACAAAGTTTGGTTTGCGCAAACCTAAATTTACTGTGGGTATATATGCTGTTTCAATTTGGTTATTTAACGAATCGTATAATAGTGTTGGATTAATAACCGATAGCTCTTTCTTTAAACTATCAATTTTATGGTTTTGCAGTTTGCTTATTTTACGATACGGATTTGCAGAACAGCTTACCATAATTAAAATAATTAGCGTATAGGTTACTGTTTTTATCATTCTAGGTTAAAAATAAATACTTTACAAAAATTATTCCTAAAACTAATACTTTGGCAAGATATTGGCTCTATTTAATCAAAATAATACATAAATATTAAGATTATGAAAACCAACTCGAAAATTGCAACCGCTATATTTGCCGGTTTAGCCGCTGGTGCCGCCGTATGGTATTTTATGAGTACCGAAGCTGGAAAAAACAAATTATCTAATTTTGTAGACGATGTACAAGATTTTAGTAATACCCTGAAACACAAAGCCTATAAAACCGCTGCCGATGTGCAAGATAAAGCAGGGCAAGTTGCGGATTATGTACAGAACAAAAGTCATGATCTAAAAGACTATGCAGCTGGTAAGGCTCAGCAAGGTGAGAAATTTGCTAAAAACAAAGCGCATGAAGCTGAAGATTATGCTACTAATATTTTTAATAACGCAAAAGATAGTGTAAATAGTTAGCCTATTTTATTGATTAACCTTAAGCATTTAATGTGCTTTTATTTAATTATTTACCCTTTTTAAAACGCTAACAAATGTAGTGTTGAAAATGAAGGTTGTTTTTTAACCTATCTTGCTTTTTTGGCAACATTAGCGTTCCTAATTATATGGCTGCTTTATTTATAGGCAGCCATATTGTCAAAACTAAATGAATCAAATTTCAATAATCGAACTCAGGTTAACCGCCTTTACAAATTTAAGGGTTGCTTTAAACATCCCTGATTTATTGTAAAGGAGTGATTAAATACAAATTTCGGAGGTAAATTAGAAAAGTATTTTAGCGTTTGATAATTTACTGAAAGCTGTTACAGCTAGCTTTTTGTCCTTTGCGTTTTCCCTTTGCGTTCTTTGCGGCAAAAATAATTTTAGGTTTTACCGCAAAGAACACAAATATTTATGCAAAGCCTTTTGCTTTAATACCCAGCTAATTTTATAAAAGACACATAATTTCAAATGAAATGATATTTTTTAAAATTTACTTACCAATTCTATAGAAATACTTTCTCCGAAATTTTAGTTAAATATTATAGGCCATAAACTATAATCAACTCTTTTAATATAATAAGCACCTTAATTAAAAATGGGGGCTTGTTAATTTTTAGTATTAACCTGAGTTCGATTATCAAACTTTAGTGTAATTTGCTGTAAATCAATGTTATTTACGATTTTAAAGCGTTAACGACGGCGGCGGCATCCTTTTTTTACGCCGAATCTCCCCCCTTCGGGGGTTGGGGGGATAGACAAATAAAAAAAGATATAGCCCTTCCTTTGTCAGGATAAACTCCCGGCGTGTGAAAACGCCCTAATCATTACAAAAACAGTATTTATTAATCGAACTTAGGTTATTATTAAATTAAAATGCGTACCTCAAGGTTAAGCCAAATGTTTTAGGATCGCCTAGTACGCCAGCAAAATGACCAGCATTGCCACTTGCGGGCAATATTTGTTCAAAATAATTAGTGTCAAACAAGTTACGACCCCATACATACGCCGATAAACCTTTAGTAGCTTTAAATCCTATTCGTCCATTTATAATATTGTAGCTATCAATATTTAAAAATGCTGATGGAGATGGGCTTGAAGAAAATGAAGAGCGATAATAAGTGTCTAATGCAGTAAAGAATTTTCCCTCCTTGCTTAAAAACCTTGCAGGAGTAGAATACTCGCCACCTACCGAACTTATCCATTTAGAAATACCAGGCAACACTCCGCCAGAAATATCTTTGAAAGATACAGCTGCACCTGTCTCCTCTAATGGAAGTGGAGCATTGGTGAATTTCACATATTTTGCATCTGTGTAAGCAGCAGAGCCATAGAATGAAAAGTGTGAATTAATCTTGATATTTCCATCTAACTCTACTCCTTTTACATTTACTTTCTCGGCAGTAGCTAAGTAACCACGATTAAGAGCCACGTCGGGCGATTGCACATTAGTTTGATAATCTTTAATATCCGAATTGTGGAAAGTTAGGTTCAACGTAAAATTATCAAGCGGTGTTGTTTTAACACCTAATTCATAGTGAGTAGTATATTCGGGATTTATCCTTGCTAAACTTAAATCTGGACCAGTGGCTGGGGCAATTGCACTTGGTAAACCTGCCACGTTTACGCCTACAGGTTTAAAACTAGTAGAGTAGGTAGCAAACGCATTAACTCTTTTACTTGGTTTATAAGCTAAAGTTCCTGAATAGGTAAAATTATATTCATCTACATTGGCTACATAAGCCTGATTGCTATAAACCGTATTTTTAATCTTTTGCAATTCAACTTTTTCTACTTCAGTGTAAGTACTTGCTGCTACATCAAGCCCACCAGACGCCACTCGGTTAAAATCAACAACTTTGTTGTCGTAATTGAAACGTATGCCCGGTAAAATGTGCCAATTTTCAGCAAACTCCAAATCTACACTTGCAAAAGCTGCAGCACTTTGCGATTTGATGGATGAAAATGTATTTATTCCATAACCATTTAATAAGCCTGGGGTTGCCCATAATTGATCATTTGAAGTTCCAGGAGTTTTAGAATTAGGCCCTGTAGAATTTTTCGAAAAACGAGCTTGTGCCGAACCTGATTGTTCAAACCCATTGGTTTTTACTTCTTGGTCTATGTAAAATAAACCAACTACACCGCTCAATTTATCGGTTACTTGATCGGCGTAACGTACCTCTTGCGACCAATTTTTATGTTTTGATGGGTTTTGAGATTTCGCAAGTACGGGTAAACCTGTAAAATCTCTGTCGTTAGATGGATCCCATTTCCAATAACGCCAAGCAGATGTGGATGTTAAAGTACCCGAACCTAATTTAATATCAGCATTTATGGAAATTCCACCTAATTGATTGTTGGATTTCCAAGGCGTATCATGGTCTATTTTACGGTCGAAAGCATTTAGGGTAGGTAAAGAATAATTTAAAGCTTTAGTAATCTCACTAAACTGCCTATAACCGTCTCGCTGTGTGGTAACAACCCCTGCAACCACTTGCGCATAACCATCTGGTTTTTGGTCGGTAATATCACCAACTAAAGTTATAAAGGTGTTTTCGAATGGTTTGTATAATATTTGACCGCGAAAACCTATATTATTGATATCATTTGTAGCTCTTCCAGTTCGCACATTATCAATTACACCATTACGTTGCGAGCCTGAAAAAGATAAGCGAGTTGCAAATTTTTTGCTTAACGGTCCCGATATAGATGCCTTTGTTTGAATAAATCCATAGTTACCAAAATTAGTTTCAAAAGTGTACTCTGGTGTAAAGCTAGCTTTTCGAGTAACAATATTAAAAGCACCAGCACTAGAGTTTTTACCAAATAAAGTTCCTTGTGGGCCACGTAAAACCTCAATACGCTCAATATCAATAAAATCTAAAGTTGCCGCAGCTGGCCTGGCATAATACACGCCGTCAACATAATATCCAACACCTGGGTCAAGTCCATCATTAGTTAAACCAAATGGTGAACCAATACCACGAATATTTACGCCCGTATTGCGGGGATTGGAAGAATACATTTGAACGGAGGGTATCAATTCTTTTATTCGGGTAACGTTAAAAGCCCCAGATTCTTGAATTTGTGTACCACCAACAACTGAAATTGGAATAGGAACATCTTGCAAAACTTCGGAGCGACGCCTTGAAGTAACCACAATTTCTTCTAACAAAGCATCACCTACCAAGGTTAATTCAACTAGCGTACTATCTGTTTTTAAAATCTGAAAATCTTGTGGTTTATATCCCACGTAAGAAACTCTTAAATAAAAAGGAACATCAACGTTAACTTTAAGGGAAAAATCTCCCTCAGAATTTGTGATTGTAATATTCTTTGTTCCTCGTAACGACACTGTTGCGCCAGGCAAACCAATGCCTTTGCTATCTTTTACAACCCCTTTAATAATTTGTTGAGCTATTGTAGTGTTTACTAATAAAAGTATGGGGATAATTGTTAATAGTATTTTGCTTAAAATATTTTTGATTTTTTGAGTAGATGTTGTTTTGGTAAATTTTTTCATATTTAATATTTTTATTGTTGAATAAGACTTAATGATTGGTTTTATTAAACTGATTAATGTTTATTGTAAACATGTTTGAGTTAAATTCTTTTCAACAACATATTATCTTTAGTATCATAGTTTGTTTTTTTGCGATAGTTACTATTCAATTATAATGATGCAAACTTAAATAAATAATTTAAACTACCAAATACATAGACTTTGTAGACTTTATTTTTTATATAAATTTTGAAGTGTTAATAAATTGCCAGTAAGCTAGTTGTGGTAAAATAGAAAATATAAATTTATGGGTAGAGTTAAATTTAAATCAAAAATTACCATAATTTCATTTTTAGGGCTAAATTAAAATGAAATCTATAAAAATAAAAACTCAGTAATTTATTAGATATTATTTTGAAACGGACAGGCACAACACTTTGTTTATGCCAACAATAATATTATAACCACCAACGATATTTTGTTTTGATTTTAAAAAAAAGCTGAAAAGGTATTTTATACAAAAAAAATTCAATTATAAAGCTGAATAACCTAGTGTAGCTAATATTTTAAAACCATGCTACATTTAATATGCTGGTGAACCAACATTAGGGGATTTGGATTATGTAGCTATAAATTTGATGATTTGCCGGGGAGTTAATTAACGGATTAACAAAAAAATATACCTAGCTATGCGTACATATTGCCGGCTAGGTATATTTTAATTAGGGAATTAATGCTGTATAATGATTTGTTTTACAACGGTTTCTTTACCTTCGGTTATATGTAAAAAGTAAAAACCGTTGGGTATGTTCTGGGTGTTTAAAGTAATATCTTTACTATCAGTCATACTCTTATCGTTTAAAACCACGTTGCCCTTATCGTCAAATAATTTAACCTCGAAACTGGCCTTAGATACCGCTATTTCTTGTGCTAATGGTGTAGCCGCTTTAGATTGTGCTGGTGCCAAATTTGTTTCTTGGCTAATTTTTAGGGTGCTGTTTGCTGGGTTTGGCGAGACAGCAAATGTATAAGTGGGGTTATAGCATGGGTTTCTAACCACAATTGAATTTCTTATATGCCCACAATCTGTATCGTAATCTACAATTATTACACAAACAGATAAACTATAATTAAACTGATAGGTTATATACTCCGACCCACTTGACAAAGTAGAGATACCATAAATAGGCGTAACTTGTAAATTTCTTACATTTCTTAAACGAATTTTAATTTGTTTAGAAGTACCCCAAGGAATACATACAGTTGGTTCTAAAATACTGCCCACCAAAGTAACAGGCACTTGAGATTCGCTAAAATTAGGTGCTATTGGCAATAGCCCAACATTAACTGTTTTAGGTACTGCATTAGTTGTACCACAAACATAATTAATAGTAGCATTTAATGTACCAACGCCAATAGAAGTTTTTACAAGAGTAACCGGATTAGCGTTAACCGAACCCGAAATGGCAAAACTACCAGTTGCTGCCCAAGTTATGGTTGCGCTTGCTGGTAATGGTATGCTGTAAATTTCACTATTGCAAAAGCTTGCAGGACCATTTATAAAAGGTGATGCTAACGCAGGCCTATTAATGGGAATGATTTTAGTGTAGGCATTATTAACTTCCAAACCGAGGCCGCAACTTACATTAGTTGGCCTTATTCTAATATTACCGCCAGTTTCTAAATCGGAGGTTACATTAACATTATTGCCTGCTGGCAACCAATTTGTACCATCCGAAACGGTATTGCCTAGTTTCCAACCGTTAGGTATTAAATACTCGTAAGTGCTAATGTTACCAAAACATACATCTGGGAAACCAAATCTCGTACTATACTGCATATTATCGAACGCAATGTTTTGAGTCGTAATTTTACATCGTTCGTAAAATAAAGGATTTGTAGGATTTGAAACACCTGGTAAAATTTGGTTACAATAACCCTGTGGACTTTGTGCTAACGATTTGATACGAGTAACAATAATGGGGTAAGGCGGTTGTTGTGTACTGCCATTAGAGTATATGATATTAAACGACTGCCTATCACTTACATCTCTAAACCTTGCTACAAACGTAAATGGAAGAAAGGTACTTGGGAACTGAGGATTACCCGATACTAAAATAGGCGCATTTAAATTACTTTCTACTCTAATTTGAAAGGGTGAAGCAGGTAAGCCACTAACTTTAAAAGTATAATCAACATTTGGACAAAATTCTCCATTAACATCTGGTGTTACCGAAAATGTTTGTGCATTTGTTTTAAATGTTATAAAACATAACGCAATTGCAATTGTAATTGTAATTGTAATTGTAATTAAATTTTTCATAATTATTTATTTTTTTTCTAAGTGAAACTGTAAACCAATATTAAATTGTAATCCTTTTTGAATATTTGTAAAAAATTCTGGTTCGTTGTCAATCAATAAAGTTTCCCTACCACCGTTATAATAACTGCGTTTATAGCCTAGTAGAAACTCTAAACCTACGCTTGGGTTAAAATATATTACCGTACCTGCTAATAACGATAAGTTATTTATATCACGTTTTTTATTATCAAATTGTTTAATTATTCCTATTTGATAACTACTTTCTAATAAAAAATTGTATGGTTTCTCTTTTTTTAAAAAATAATATCTTACAAAAGGACCTAATAATAAATTACCGGTGTAACTATTACCAGAGCCGATGTTTACATTATAACGGGTTTCACCACCATACCAAGTAATAGCAGGTTTTAAACCCATTGCTAACTTATCCAACACAAAGTAACCTATTGTAGGTGATAAGGTAATTTGAATTATTTTTGATTTTTCATAATATTCAATATTTGTATAAGTTAGCATATTACTCGTACTGGTAAAACTGCCCGAACCTCCAACAAGCCAAGTTCTTCTATCTAATTGTGCATAAATTGGTAATGTTCCTACCAAAATTAACAGCATTAAAATCGTTTTTTTCATAATATTGATGTAAGATGATTTAGTAGAATCTAAAAATGATATTGAAAACCAATACCTGTGTTAAAGCTTTTGCAAATACTTTTTGAAAAATCCTTTGTTATAGCGTTTTGGTAGGTATAACCAAGAGTTAATTCTATTGCAACATTCTCAGTTAAAAACACAACTGGGCCAGCGGATATTGTAAAATTGTTAGTGTTTTTGGGATTTAGTTTACCGGTATTATCAATAGGTTTTTGCACCCACCAATTATAGCCTAATTGGTAACTTACATCTACTAAAATATTAAAAACCTTTTCGCTATTTAAAACATAATAGCGGGCAAAAGGGCCCAAAGTTAAATTGTGTAACCTACTTGGGCTATTTTCAACAAAGTACTCTTGCAAACTTTCGTAACTTGTTCGTAAACCTAAATTAAGTTTATCAGCTATAAAATATCCAACATTTGGGGCAATTTTAAAGTTTAATTTATTAGAAACCCCTTTGTAATAATTATTTATTGTAAAAGTTTGTTTATAAGCACTTAAATTAGCCGTACCGCCCAGCATCCAAGTATTTTTTTCTAATTGTGCAAAAGAGTTTAGCGAAAATGCAGTAGATACTATAAACAGGCAAAGTTTTTTCATAATAGATAACATTAATGTAGGTAATACCCAAAAGTGCAAAAAAAAAAAACGATATGTGCAAATTTATTTTTTTATAAAAATTAGTACGTTTATGGGTTTTGTTATATAAAATCGTTACCAAAACCGTTAGCTTTAATACCCAGCTAATTTTATAAAAGACTCATAGTTTCATAAAAAATGATATTTTTAAAAAATTTACTTAACAATTCCATAGAAGTACTTCCTCCGAAACTTTAGTAACTAATCATAAAATTAACCCTACATTCTAATTTGTTTTTCTATTTTTGAATAATTTGGGGAAAAGTCAATTTCAAACGCTTACCAAAACCCATATTACATAAAAATAGTTATGAAATACAACCGAATTCTTTTAAAACTAAGTGGCGAAGCCCTAATGGGCGACCAACAATATGGTATTGATAATGCCCGAGTGTTACAATATGCTAAAGAAATTAAAGCCGTACACGATGAAGGTGTAGAGGTAGCGATAGTAATTGGCGGTGGCAACATTTTTAGAGGCTTAGCTGCCGAAAAAAGCGGTATGGATAGGGCACAAGCCGATTATATGGGTATGCTTGCTACTGTTATAAACTCTATGGCTTTACAAAATGCGTTAGAAACCGTAGGTGTACCTACTCGTTTACAGTCTGCTATAAAAATGGAACAAATTTGCGAGCCTTATGTACGCCGCAGGGCAATGAGACATTTAGAAAAACGTAGGATTGTGATTTTTGGTGCAGGCACAGGTAACCCGTATTTTACTACCGACTCGGCCGCAGCATTGCGAGCCATAGAAATTAAAGCCGATGTGGTTTTAAAAGGCACTAGAGTAGATGGTATTTACACCGCCGACCCCGAAAAAGACCCAACAGCAACCAAATATAACCACCTTACCTTTCAGCAAGTTTATGCCCAAAACCTTAACGTAATGGATATGACAGCTTTTACTTTGTGCGATGAAAACAATTTACCCATTATTGTTTTTGATATGAATACACCAGGCAATTTAATGAAACTGATAAAAGGCGAAGACGTTGGAACTTTGGTAAAATAATTTTAAAAAAAAATAAAATAATGAACGAATTTATAAAATTAGAATTAGACGATGTTACAGCTTCAATGCATAAAGCGATAGCGCATTTAAGTCAAGAATTTTTAAAAATAAGGGCGGGTAAAGCTAGTCAGACTATGTTAGACGGCATAATGGTTGATTACTACGGTGCTGCTACTCCGCTAACACAAGTTGCAAATGTAAACACACCCGATGCCCGAACTATTGCAGTACAACCTTGGGAAAAAGCGATGATTATTCCCATCGAAAAAGCAATTATGGAGGCAAACATAGGTTTAAACCCGCAAAACGATGGTATTTTAATACGCTTAAACGTTCCACCACTAACTGAAGAGCGAAGAAAAGAATTGGTTAAAAAAGCGAAAGAAGAAGCCGAACGTGGTAAAATTACTATTCGCAACCTGCGTAAAGATGCTAATAGTAGCATTAACAAATTAAAAAACGATGGCGCATCGGAAGATGAAATAAAACTTGGCGAAATAGAAATTCAGAAACTAACCGACAACTTTATTGCTAATGTGGATGCTTTAACCGTAGTAAAAGAAAAAGATATAATGACGGTATAAATTAAACAACCTTTATGATTGCCCGAATTGGGAAATCATAAAGGTTGTGTTTTTGGGCAATCACGAAGGTTGTTTTTGGGCAACCACGAGGGTTGTTTTTGGGCAACCACGGTGTTGTTTTTGGATAACCACGGTGTGGTTTTGGCAACCACGGTGTGGTTTTTGGGCAACCACGGTGTGGTTTTTGGGCAACCACGGTGTGGTTTTTGGGCAACCACGGTGTGGTTTTTGGGCAACCACGGNGGGCAACCACGGTGTGGTTTTTGGGCAACCACGGTGTGGTTTTTGGGCAACCACGGTGTGGTTTTTGGGCAACCACGGTGTGGTTTTTGGGCAACCACGAGGGTTGCCCCTACTGGGCGCCATCGGCGTTGCCTCTGTTTATATAATATTCTCCTACTTTTTTACCTACTTTTAATCCTTCCTCGCAATCGCTACGGAAATGTATGCCCGATACTATACGAGACAGCGATGCTTCGTTAGCCATTTTGGTATAATCATCCGCTCGGGCGGGAGTTAAATACCCTAAAACCGTTGCCGCTGCGCCACTAAAGGTAGAATGTCCAGATATATACGCTGGAAAGTTTGGCGTACCTGTATACGTTTTTATGGCTGGTTTTACTTGGCAAGGGCGACCATTAAAATAATGGTATTTGGTTTCCCATGTTATAATAGCAGCATCCATCATACTTAAATTTAACAAAGCCATATTCCTGCTCCATTTAACCTCGCTTAAGTTTTGCGCAATAAAATCTTTGGCTGCAATAGCATTCCAATGCCCGGGAGGCGAGTAAGTACCCACACCATCGGCCCAAAAATGGGCTATTCTAATGTTTTCACGATCTTGCTTTTGTACAAAATCAAATACTTCTTGGGTTTCTTTTGCCAATTGTGCGCTACCTGTTAAAGGCGGTGGCCCTGGGCGTAAGGCAATTAAATCACTAGCAGGCATTAAAATTGGTATTACTTTACCAAAACCCGGTAGCATTGGAGGGCGTTTGGGCGATTCTAAACTTATCCAAGCCATTTCACCTCGGGCTTTGCAATCGTCTTCTAATTGTGTCCAACTTGCTGGTGTACCTATTGCAGCACCGGCTTTATCGTTTCTTGCTCGGGTAATAAATTTTTGTGCAACCGCTCTACCAAGTGCTTCTCCAGCCAACATATCGCTACGGGTAGCTGCGCCTGCTCGCATCATGCTTAATTGGTGGCTGGCAGCTTTTTGTTCAATATTTGCTATCTCGGTAGGGAATAAAAGTTTCATCATTTCGGCAGTTGTACCAGCTAATACTGCCGCTTCTGATGGGTAACTTGGCAAATCTGTTGGGGTAACCTTAGTGTTTATACCAGTTGTGTTTTTATAAGGAGCTAAACGGCCATATAACTTTTTGTAATGCCAAGTTGCTACTAAAGCATCGTATTGTGCGGCAGCAATATAGGCGTAAGCCCTAGCTGCATAAGGCGGGTTAGAGAACGGAAAAAGCGGGTAAGCAAACGGATTTGCAGCCTGCGGAAAAGGATAGCTACCATCCTCGTTTTGGTAAGGTGGCAAATTGTATTTTGCAACCAATTCTCGCATAATCTCGTTCCAACGTAAAACCCCACCTGCAGCCCAATAGTCTATTTCTTTTTGCTGGTCTTTAGTGATATTTTGTTGTAAACCTTTTATCTCGTTAAGTTCGGCTTCGTAAAGTTTATCTGCAATAGGTAAAGGTGCAGGTACGGCAATTTCTGCCCCCGAGCTTAATAAAATAGTTTTCCATTCGCCTGCATTAGCATCGGTAGATGTAGGGTTTAGGGCGGCTAATCCTTCTGTTTGTTCAATAATATCTTTTTTGCAAGATATGGCCGCACATAAAATCAGCGTATATATAAAAGCGTTTAATTTTTTCATCGTTTTAATTTTTAGATTTTTTTAAGGAAATAACATAAAACAAGCCAGCATGAACAAGGGTATTTTGCCCAAAGTTACGGCCAGCTACAACGTAGTTTGCGCCACCAACTAAAATTAATTGTGATACTAGGTTGTATCTAACGTATCCGCCCACCATGGTGGCGTTCATACGGTTACTCGGGAAAGGCATATCGTTACGGCGAATATCAAAACCACTTAGCGAGGTCATATTTGATACCGAAATTTCGGCAATTGTACCATTAAAACGGTAACCCGTACCAAAATTAAATTGCATCATATCGGGCATAGCTACTTGGTTAGATTGTATTTGCCTATCGGTAAAATAAGTAGTTCTATCAATTTCTATGTTACTACGGCGTATATAGGCGTTACTTAAGGTTGCGTAAAATTTATTAACCGAGTAATCTAGAGTTAACCGACCGTTAAAATTTGTACTTCCCATACCAATAGATAAGGGTTGAAAATCTGCCACATAATTGCTTAACGGGGTTGAAAAACCAGCACCCAACAATAGGTTAAAATTTCCTTTTCCCACTTTTTTATTATAGGCATCCCACTTTACAGCCAAGCTAGCATCTTGAAATCCTTTTAGGCCACTTAACGTACCCGCACTAGCTTTAGTAATAATATATGGCACATTAAATAACAAATTTACTTTGTTGCTAAGGCCATAAGTACCCATAAAATGGTATTGGCGAGATGACACACTACCTATATTTAGGTTTTCTCTTTTTAAGCTACCTTCCCAGTAATTAGTCCATTTACTGTAAGCAAATATACCACCTAAACAAAGTTCGTTTTTATCCATCATAATAGCATCGGTTTCGGTTTGTGCCTTAACGGCGATGCTACAAAAACAGCACACAACAAGCACAAACATTTGCTTGATGTTAATTTTTTTAAAAATTTTCATTAATAATTAAGGTTTAAACAGGTTTTTTGGCAAAGCCGATTCCTGTTTTGTTACATAAAAAATATATTATACAATTGGGTTCGATAATATATTTTTAGGCGGTTGAAAAGCCACTTCTAAGGTTTGAGCACTTAAATTAAAATTATGTTGCGTTAGGTTTTGGGTAGTGTTTTGTGCGGAGTTATTAAACTTAAAATCAAACTCAAAATAATCAAAATCACTTAGATTCACTTTTACAAGTTTGTTGGTTTGCTTGGTGGTGCTTTTATCTTGTGGGGTATTGTTTACAGTTTGTTCAAACTTTTTTTCGGCATTGTTTATTTCTGTTTTGTTAGCATCGGGCAGGCATAAAATGGTAATATAATCTTCCGATATTTTTCTGTAAACATATTTGTAAACTTTGCTTTTAAAAGTTATTTCGCCATTAATTCTATCAAAATTGGCTACTGCTTTGGTATAAGGTATAGGATTGGGGATTTTTATTTCAATCAAATTACGTTTATCAAAACCATTATTATCTACTAAAAGCACAAATTGTTTATCGGCATTTTGTTGCATAAAATAGTAAACCAGTTTAAAACCAACTAGGTTAAAAACAAATAGGATTAAAATTAAAGTGGTCGTTAGTTTTTTCAAGTGGCTAAATATATTGTAAAAATATTGTTCAAAAAAATGATTGTAAAATTAATGCACCATAAATTAAAAAATTTCGTGTTCAACTTAAAATTTAAAACTATTTTTACAAAAAATAATTTATGAATTTTCCAGAAGAATTAAAATACACCAGCGACCACGAATGGGTAAAAATAGATGGTGACAATGCATATATTGGCATAACCGAATTTGCCCAACACGAATTAGGTGATATTGTTTATGTTGATATTGTTGAAGGCAAAGAAGTTGCAGAAGGTGCTGTTTTTGGTACTGTAGAAGCTGTTAAAACGGTGTCTGATTTATTTATGCCTATGTCTGGTACGGTTTTAGAAGTTAATCCTAAACTAGATGCTAACCCCGAATTAGTTAACACCGACCCTTATGGCGATGGATGGATGGTGAAAATTAGTTTAAAAAACCATGATACTGCTCAACTTTTATCGGCAGATGCTTACAAAACTTTAATTGGCCAATAAGTGCTAACATTTATCAAATATCAAGCGTTAACCTTGTTTTGGGCTGTTATTATTTTGGTTTTGTGTAACATGCCAATAGATAGTGTTAGTAAGAGTTTTTTGTTTTTTGAAGGTTTTGATAAAATAGTACATCTTGGTTTATTTTTTGTGCTTACTGTTTTAATTTTCAATGGTTTAATTCGACAATCAACTAATTACCTATTTAAATTTTCAACTATTATTACAATTGGCTTAGTTACTTCACTTTATGGTGGATTAATAGAACTTATACAATGGCAATATTTTACTTACCGCAGTGGAGATTGGTGGGATTTATTTGCCGATACAATTGGTATTGCAATGGCCATTTTTGCCTTTTTGTTAATGAGTAATAAAAATAATTTTTTTACACCTTCAAATCTAAATTATGAAAACACTTAAAATATTTTTTGCTTTATTGGCTGTTGCTACTGTTTTAAATGCTTGTAGCATTTTTAAAAAAGGCTGCAATTGCCCTAAGTTTTATAAACCCTACCAAACTCAAAACTCAATTAATTTAAAAAACGGCAGTGGTTATTATAAAAATTAAAGGTTTATTAACTATTTACAATTACTACATTTTAGAATATTTTGTAAGATACAAAACCCCCATACTTACAAGTTTATAAACAAATCATCAATAATTAATTGGTTGGTAATGGTACTTAAATAATATTGGTTTTTTTTAACGCCATTAGCTGTTAGTAAAGTAATAAAAACATTCTTTTTTACTTTATTTTTTTCTTTAAAAATTTGCACTTTTTCGCCTAATTGTTGGGAGTAATTTTTGGTAAGTTCAAATATAGTATCATAAAATTTTAATTCTAAAACATTTATACAGTTATCGTTTCTATCAATAATAAAATCTATTTGGGTACCACTGTCGCTTTGGGTTCCTTTTTGTAACCACGAGTATTCGTTAGATATAATACCGCTTATGCCTAATGCTTTTTTAATTTGCAAAATGTGTTTAAAGCACATATTCTCGAACGCATAACCTGTCCAAATTTTATAGGCTTGAGTATTATAAACATGTAACCAGCTGTTGTTTGCTTTACTATTAATTAAAAATTTATAGTAAAAAATAGAAAACTCATCAATCAACCTATATAGTAAATCTTCTTTGGTTTTATTAATGGGATAAATAATTTTAACAAAACCGCATGCCACCAACTCGTTTAACAAAATCGAAAAACCACCACCGCTTGCTAATTCTGTTGCAGTTAACAATTGGTTACGCGTAAGGCCTTTGTTTTTAGTAGCTAAAGCTTTTACAATTGCCACGTGTAAATCGCTGTTTTTAAATAAGGAGGCGTACAGATTTTTAAATTCGTTTTTTAAATTTGCTTGAGGTTTAAAAAACAACTCGTCTAAAATTTGTGCAATACTCTGACCAGCTTTTACATCTTTTAAATAATAGGGTACGCCACCTATTGCCATATATAAGGTAGCTATATCTTTTAAAGTTAGGCTAACCTTTAGCATTTTTAAAAAATCTTTAGTTTCGTTTAACGTGAAAGGTAGTAACCTTATATGACTGGTAACACGGTTGTGTAAACCACCTCGGTTGTTTATTACTTTATCTATAATCCACGATGCCGCCGAACCACAAATCACTAATACAATATCGTCTCGTTTGCTACAAAACTGGTTCCAAAAATTATCTAAAGCCGCCAAAAACCCCGACCTTGGCGTTTCGAACCAAGCAATCTCATCTAAAAATATTACTTTCTTTTGCGGTTTGTTTAATTGGCTTAGGTGTGCTTTTAATAGCGAAAATGCTTGTAACCAAGTTTTGGGCAATTCTGGTTTTGGGCTTGTTTTAGTTTCAATCAGCGTAAGCCAAAAGTTTTCTAATTGTTGTTTTGTGTCTTTTTGGTGTAAGCCACTACATTCAAAAATTATATTTTGTTTGTACACCTCTCGTATTAAATAGGTTTTGCAAATTGGCCTACGCCCGTACACTGCTAAAAACTCCGATTGGCGGTTTTCTTGCAAATTTCGCATCTTTTTTATCTCTACCCCTCGGCCTGCTACTTTCATTTTCTATACTTATAACTCGCCAAGTTATATATATTAATACACAACTTGGCGAAATATAAATTTATAATTCGCCAAGTTTAGGTGCGTTTTATTAAACTTGGCGAATTATAAACGCAATTGTTTAAGCAACTGATAAAAAAAGAAAGTGTTAGTTTAATATGGCTTTTAGTTAAAAAACATTTGTGTTGCCAAAGGTCTATTTGTGTTTATAATAAAACCTCTTTTGAAAAATATTTTTTTAATTTTGAAAAAATTATAGCAAATGCAAAAAATTTACATGGGCGACGCAGGCCCAAAAGTTTCTCCTGCGGTATATGGCTTTTACAGGTGGCATAAAGTAACAGATGCACAAGCTACTTTAAAAAAAATTGTTCACCTGTGTTTAGATTTAGGTATAAATACTTTTGACCATGGGGACAGCTACGGCTCTTTCCAATGCGAAGAGCTTTTTGGTAACATGCTTAAGGATAATGCCTTTAAAAGAGAAGATGTAGTTTTATTTACCAAATGCGGTTTACGTACGCCTAATGCACAATATCCTGAGATTAAAGTAAAACATTACGATACTTCTGCTGCACATATAGAAAAAAGTGTGGATGCTTCTTTACTGAAATTAAAGACAGACTACATTGATATATTTTTGTTAGATAAATTAGATCCTATTTCTAACTTAGAAGAAACTGCACTAACTTTAGATAAATTAAGGGCAAGTGGTAAAATAAAGAACATTGGTGTAGCTAATTTTTCGGTATTTCAACACCAATTATTGGCATCTTATCTAAAAAAACCTATTGTAACCAATCACATCGAATTAAATTTACTAAGTACAGGGGCTTTAGATAACGGGCAGTTAGATTATATTAAACAACGATATATGAGACCTTTAGCTTATTCTCCGTTGGCAAAAGGCAGAATTGCAACCGGATTAGATGTACAAGCTGCAAAAGTTCGAGAAAAATTAGAAGAATTAAGCACTATTTATAATGCTGATATTGAATCTTTAGCAGTAGCTTGGTTAATAAAATTAGGTGCATTACCTTTAATAGGTACAACTGAAGAAAAAAGAATTAGAAACATTGTTAATGCTTTTTCTATTGAATTATCGCATCAAGATTGGTATGCGTTATATAATGTTTCTACAGAAAATAGCAAAGTTTAAATAACAAATTGCTTTAGTGATAATTGTGTTTTAACTTAAAACGCTATAAAGTTTTTTAGAAACTTTATAGCGTTTTAAGTTTTGGCTATATTCCGCAAAGCTAAATTATAATCCTCAAACTACTTTATCTTATAAAACACTTCATTCCACATTAGTTCATTTTTTAAATGGCTAATGGTGGTTTGTTTGTCAATTTTAATTAGTTCTATACCAGCTATATCTGCAAAATCCTGTAAATGTGCAGTTGTTAAATTTTGACTATAAGCTGTATGGTGCGCTCCGCCTGCATAAATCCAAGCGGCACAGCCAGTTTTCATATCTGGCAGGGGTTTCCATAACACACGGGCAACGGGTAGGTTAGGTAAATCATGAATAGGTTCAATGGCCTCAACCTCGTTTACAATCATCCTAAAACGGTTTCCCATATCTATAATAGATGCATTTAAGGCAGTACCGCCTGCCACATTAAACACCAAACGTACAGGGTTTGCTTTGCCCCCAATACCTAATGGATGAACTTCAAGCGAAGCTTTTCCGCTTGCCAAACTGGCATCAACCTCCAGCATGTGCGATCCTAAAACCAAACTATTTTCTGGGTCAAAGTGGTAAGTATAATCTTCCATAAAGGCATTCCCTCCGGGCAAACCGGCACCCATAACTTTGCAAGCCCGCACTAAAGCGGCTGTTTTCCAATCGCCTTCACCAGCAAAACCGTAACCCTGCTGCATTAAACGTTGAGCCGCAATACCGGGCAACTGCACCATGCCGTGTAAATCTTCAAAAGTATCGGTAAAACCTTTATAATTCCCCTCTTCTAAAAAAGTTTTTATGCCTAACTCTATTTTTGCAGCTTCACGAATGGCTTGTTTTTTAGCGGAATTGTTCAATAAATCAGCACTTAAAGTATAGTCATTTTCGTATTCGGCTACTAAATCGTTTATTTGAGTTTCGGTAATTTGGTTAATAACAGCAACCAAATCGCCCACACCATGTGTGTTTACCGAGTAGCCAAATTTCAATTCTGCTTCTACCTTATCGCCATCGGTAACAGCCACATAGCGCATATTATCGCCAAAGCGTACAAACTTTGCACCTTGCCAATCGGCCCAAGCGGCAGCGGCTCTAGACCAAATATTTATGTCGCTTATTACTTCATTATCTTGCCAAAAACCAACTACAACTTTACGGTTCATCCTCATTCGCGATACCATAAAACCAAACTCACGGTCGCCATGGGCGCTTTGGTTAAGGTTCATAAAATCCATATCAATGGTATCCCAAGGTATATTTTGGTTAAATTGAGTATGTAAATGCAATAAAGGTTTTTGTAAAATATTTAAACCTCGTATCCACATTTTAGCGGGAGAAAAGGTGTGCATCCAAGTTACCAAACCAATGCAATTTTTTGCTTGGTTGGCGGCTTCCATCACTTCAAAAATCTCATCGGGGGTTTTTACAACTGGTTTGTACACCACATTTACAGGTATGTTTTTGTGTTGGTTAAAATAGGCTGCAATTTGTTGCGAATGCTGTGCAACTTTATTTAACGTTTCTTCGCCGTAAAGATGCTGACTACCAGCTACAAACCAAATTTCGAATTTTTTTAAATCTATCATATTTATATTTTTTTTATCGTTAATTTTTGAAAAGCAAAGCCTGTTTTTTATAGGTTGGGGCTGGCCGGGCTTTCCGTTACAAGTCCGCCCAAGGCTTTTGCCCTACACAATCGGGCTTTTCACTACAATCCCGTTTATTTTACGCAGGGTTGGTTTTTCCAATTTACGTTTGTTTGCAGATGCGTAAACCTCCGCTAAATGCAATATCCTTTGTTTTTAGCCCAGATGGCAGCGATACCCCGTAAAAAGCCGTTGGGGGCTTTGCGGAGTTTAGCGAACAGCTGGAAGAAATTGAGTTAAAATGCTACTCATGTTTGTTTGCTTCTAATAATTATTTTCTTCGTTTCGCTTTGAATGATTGAGATTCTTCGCTTCGCTCTGAATGACAAGTCCCCTCCAACTCCCCAAAGGGGAGGGATGTGAAAGGATTGGTGGATTCTTCGCTTCGCTCAGAATGATAAGTCCCCTCCAACTCCCCAAAGGGGAGGGATGTGAAAGGATTGGTGGATTCTTCGCTTCGCTCAGAATGACAGAGTTATTGCCCATAATAACTACCTTTTCCGTGTTTGCGTTCGTAATGTTTTTTAATTAATGCATTCTTTAAACGTGGTGCATCAGCTCTAATTTGTTGTGTTAAGTAGGCCATTTGTGCAATGTTTTCTAAAACGGCACTATTGTAAACGGCTTTATCGGCAGTTTTGCCCCAAGTAAAAGGAGCGTGGTTACCTACCAAAATCATTTCTACTTCTTGGTAATTGTAGCCTTTTTGTAACAAGCAATTAATAATTTGATAGCCAGTTTCGTGTTCGTAATCGCCTGCAATCATTGCATCGTCCATTGGGGCGGCGCAAGGAATATCACAGGTTAGATGATCGGCGTGTGTGGTACCGAAAATTGGGATATCAAGCTGAGTTTGTGCCCAAGCGGTGGCGTACATAGAGTGTGTATGAACAATTGCGCCAATATCCGACCAGTTTTTATATAATACTGCGTGGGTTTTAGTATCAGATGATGGGCGTAAATCTCCTTCAACAGCATTGCCCTCAAAATCTACAATTACCATCTTCTGTGGCGATAAATCTTTATAAGGCACTCCACTAGGTTTTATGGCAAAAACTTGTTTTTTATGGTCGGCTACGCTTACGTTTCCGAAAGTAAAAAGTACCAAGCCCAAATCGGGTAATTGCATATTGGCCTCGTAAGCTTCGGTTTTTATCTCTAAAAAAGAATCCATTAAATTTTAGCTTTATAAACTATGTTCAATTAAATTACCTAAAGTTATATATTTTTGATACCTAGCTTGGTAAACTGTCTGTAAAGCAGGGTTAGGCAAATACTCGGTATCAAACCCGCTACCCATAGCCAACATTGCTTGTTGTATTGTAGGGTAAATGCCCGAAGCTACGGCAGCAAACATAGCTGCACCTATAGCGCAAGTATGTTCGGCTTTGTGTATTTTTATGGGCATTCCTAAAACATCGGCCATGGTTTGCATTACATAAGGCGATTTTTTGGCTACACCGCCTATACCAATTATTCCTTTAATGGGGATTCCTTGGCTAATAAAACAATCCACAATTTTTTTGGCACCAAAACAAGTGCCTTCAACTAAAGCTCTAAATATTTGTGGCGCATCGGTGCCTAAACTTAAATGAGTTATAGCCGCCTTTAAATTTTGATTTGCATTTGGAGTTCTTCTGCCATTTAACCAATCTACCGATAATTCGTTACTTTCGTTTAGCGGAATTAATGCAGCTTGCCTGCTAAGTTCAGGAATAATTGCATCTTCTATTTCTTGTTTTAGGTTATCAATTGCTAAGCTATCTAAAACAGAATTTGATGTGGTAATTAAGTTTTGTACTGGCCACATTAGCAAGTTTTTAAACCATGCATAAGTGTCGCCAAAGGCCGACTGACCAGCCTCCATGCCTACCATACCGGGTATAACCGAGCCATTTACTTGCCCACAAATACCCGAAATTAGTTTGCCTTCCACATCGGTTGGTGGTGCAACTAAAATATCGCAGGTTGATGTTCCCATTACTTTACTTAAATAATAAGGCTCTATTTGTCCGCCCACTGCACCCATGTGTGCATCGAAAGCGCCAACGCCAATTATAACTCCAGTATGTAAACCTAATTTATCTGCCCATTCGGCACATAAATTACCTGCTGAGACATCGGCTGTGTAAGATTTTGTTGGAAGTTTTGCCGTAAATCCTTTTAAAATAGGATCTAAAGTTGCAAAAAAATCATCGGGCGGAAAGCCTCCAAAATCCTCGGACCATAAACCTTTGTGCCCTGCAGCGCAGCGACTAATTTTAATATCATTTATGTTTGTGCCACCAGTTAGTAAAAATGGCAACCAATCGCAATGCTCAACCCAACTGTGGCAGGCATTTCTTACCGCTTCATCTTCTCTTAAAGTATGTAAAAGTTTTGACCAAAACCATTCGCTAGAGTAAACACCGCCCACAAATTGTAGGTAATTGGTATCAAATTTTGTTGCATGTTGGTTTATTTCATCAGCTTCTTTTACAGCAGTATGATCTTTCCATAACACAAACATAGCGTTCGGGTTGTCTTTAAACTCGGGCAGTAATGCTAATGGGGTTCCCTCACTGTTTACCGCAACAGGCGTTGAGCCTGTGGTATCAATTGATATACCTTTTATTACAGAGGTATCGCTAATTCCAGCTTTTTTAATACATTCTTTAATGGTATGCGTTAAACCTTCGGTATAATCTAAAGGGTGTTGCCTAAATTGGTTTTTGCTGCTATCGCAGTATAATTTATCTCGCCAACGCGGATAATAAAACACCGATGAAGCAATTTCTTGGCCATTACTGGCATCTAAAATTAAGGAGCGAACAGACTCGGAACCGTAGTCAACTCCTATTACATAATTAGCTTTCATATTTAGATGTCAAAATAACACTTTTTATTTTGAATTAATAAATTAGATTAATTTAAAATCTTTAAATTAATAGCTGTATTATTATCAGATGCTGTGCCAATCATAATTTTAAAATCGCCAGGTTCTACTACCCAATTCATATTAACATCGTAAAAAGATAATAATTCGGGTGTAATAGTAAAGCTTACAGTTTGTGTTTCGCCAGCGGCAAGGTTTATTTTTTTAAAGCCTTTAAGTTCCTTTACTGGGCGGGTAACACTTGCAAACATATCTCTTATATACATTTGTACCGTTTCGGCACCGCTGCGGTTGCCGGTATTTCTAACATCAACACTAACGGTTACGGTTCCATTTCTTTTCATCGCTGGGGCGGATATCCTTAAACTGCTATAACTAAATGTGGTATAACTTAAGCCGTGGCCAAAAGCAAAAAGCGGGCTAACCTCAAAACCTAAATTATAACCCCGCCTTGCCGATGGTTTGTAATTGTAATAAGCCGGGATATGGCCTGTACTGCGGGCAAAAGTAATGGGTAATTTACCGCTCGGGTTTACTGTACCAAAAAGTGCATCAACCATTGCATAACCGCCTTCTTGCCCTAAAAACCAGCATTGCATAATTGCTGGTACTGCACTATTTAAATACGAAATATCCATAGGTGGGCCACTATTTACAAAAGCACATATAGGTTTACCCGTAGCAACAATGGCTTTTATCAAATCGTTTTGGTTTGATAAAAGTTCTAAAGTTGGCAAATCGCCTAAGTGGTTATCGAACCAACCTTCTCTGTTGGTAGATTCGTTACCGCCTACAAAAAGTACCACAACATCGGCCTGCTTGGCAACTTCTACAGCTTCTAAAATTTTCTGTTGGTTAGCAATTGGGTCGGCAAGGCGAATAGTATCGGCAAACCAATCGTTTTTATCGGTTATTTTAACCCCCTCGGCATACAAAATTTTTATATCGTTACCATATTTTTCTTTGAGGGCTTGCAGTGGCGAAATGTTAAATTTTGCCTTATCAGAGTAGCCTCCCAAAATACATTTATCGGCATTGGGGCCAATAAAGGCTATGGTTTTTACTTTCGATTTATCTAAGGGTAGAAAGTTATTATTGTTTTTTAACAACACCATTCCTTCAGTGGCAGCTTTATAAGCAATGGCTCGCTTTTGCGGACTGGCCACTATTTCATCCACTTTTTGTACATCAACATAAGGGTTTTCGAATAAACCCAGCCTAAATTTATTAACTAAAACTCGTAAAACGTGTTCGTTTAACTGCGCCATCGTTATTTTATTTTGGCTTAACGCCGATTTTAAATGTGTAAAACCTTCGGCATCGGGTGTCTCAATATCGATTCCTGCATTAAACGCCATAATACCAGCATCGGCCATAGTTGGTGCAACAAAATGTAGGTTGTTTAAGTTTGCTACCCCCGAATAATCGGATACAAAAAGACCTTTAAAACCCCATTTATTACGCACTAAACCAGTTAATAAACTTTTATTAGCGTGTACCGGTATGCCAAACAATTCGTTATAACAAGGCATAATATTCATTACTGCGGCTTGTTTAATACAAGCTTTGAAAGGAGCAAAAAATACTTCGTAAGCTGTACGTTCATCAATATTACTTGGCGCAACGTTTACGCCTCCTTCACTTTGACCGTGTACACCAAAATGTTTAAGAGTGGCCGCAACCTTGTTTGGTTTTAAATATTCGCCTTTACCTTGTAGCGCTTTAATTTCGGCAATTGCCAACCGTGAAATTAGGTAAGGGTCTTCGCCAAAAGTTTCATCGGTACGGCCCCAACGTGGGTCACGTACAACATCAACCACGGGAGCTAAAACTTGGTGACCTCCACGGGCTCTAATTTCTTCGGCAACGTTAGTAAAAACTTCAGATATTAAAGCCTCGTTCCAGCTGCTTGCTAAAGCCATAGGCATTGGAAAGTTGGTAGCATCTTGCGATTGCTGGCCATGTAAGCCTTCCTCATGAACCATTACTGGGATGCCTAAACGAGTTTTTTCAATAAAATATTTTTGAACTTGGTTGTAAAGGTTTGCACCATCTTCAGGGTGTTGTACTAAATATTGTCCTGCTTTACTTGCTGGTAATGGCTCATTTATGCGAGCTATTTGCCCTAAACCATATTTAAAAACTTTTGCAGCGTTTGCCTCATCAAATTTACCTACAGTTACATAAGGTTTTTTAGACCACATACATTGCAGTTGAGCAATTTTTTCGTCGGTGGTCATTTTTGTTAGCAAATCTTTGGCCCTTACATCGGGCGAAAGTTTTGGGTTTTTGTATGGGGATTGTTGTGCAAAAATCCCCGTAAGGGAAAACGAAACAAAGAGTACAATAAGGTTTAATTTTTTCATTAGTTTAATTGGTTTTTGGGAGGGGAAGGTAAAAGTTTTTTGTAGAAAAAATAGGTATTTTTGGCTTTTAAAATCCAGCGTTTTTAAACTTTAACACAAGCCTAAAATTAGAAAAATAAAGATATTTTTTTATTTGGTAGGATATACTTACAAAGGAGTTTTTTTTAGTTACTTAAAAACAACCCCCATTATCTCAAAGCTATTTATCAGAATAGTGCCCCATAGCCGAAATTACTTCAACAGAAACCAGCAAGTTATTTACTGTATAAACTATTCTGTCTTTTTGATTTATTTTACGTGACCAAAAACCAGATAAGCTATGTTTTTTTGTTCTGGATGCCCAACACCCACAAATGGATTATTTTCTAAATCTTCAAATATTTTTGAAATTTTATTTATGTTAGCTTTATTACCGGATTTTTTATGTTTTAGTAATTGCTCTTTTGCCAAATCGGTTAACACGATTACAAACTTTGCCATAAGTTTTGCGAGGTTACTGTTGTTCTATTTTTACTTTTTGCAGCACCAAGAACCATTTCAACAAACTCAGTATTATAAGGAGTTTCATCGGCTATTTTTTCATTTTTTAAATCTGTTTTGATTACCTCAACACCTTTTTTCTCTGAAGTAAAAAAGTTTAAAACCGAAAGTAGTGTTTTACCCGCTTTAGTACGCTCGTTTATTTTAAGAGTTATTGTAGTCATAATTTTAAATTTAAAAAGGTAAAACAAACCCTTTAACTGATTATAAAGTTAAAATTTATTTTTGAAAAAAAACTCTTTTTATTATTGAATTTAAGGAACATTGCTTTAAATATATACCCAACAAATATGTAGGTGTTTATGCGAAGCGTATTAAAAACCCGCAAAACACTATGTGCCCAAATTTGTGCATTCGTAGCTTTGAATTACTACTTGGCTTCGCCGATTATTTGCCACGAATACACGAATTTAAGGGTAATGGTTTAGCGAAAAACTTCATTTTGACACTCTTAGTTGCACCCAGATTGGCAAATTAACGCCTTTTTATTTCCAATCCGTATTATCTGCGAGACTCTACGAATATGTAAGGAGGGGCTTAATTTTCTTATTGTTTTAATTTGATTTAGGAGAGGAAGGTAATTTATTTTGAAAGAAAAAAACAGATACTTTTTTTTAAATATTGCCAATATTTACGATTTTAAAAATTCGTATTCGTATATTTTTGGTTTTATTTTGTCGGCTAAAAAGTTGAGTTTGCTTCGCAACTCACTTATTAACTCCATATATTTTAAATCTTCGCTTTTTGCGTTCATTCTGCCTTGTTCGTTTCTTCCTTGAAAATATTCTCTGATGTCATATAAACTTGCATTTACATTTACATTGGGTTTGCTGTGATAATATTTCCATAGTTCTCTACCTGCATCAAAAACCGCTGTTGCTTCTGCCGAAAACTCTCTTTGTTCGTTTTGAGTGGTAGAACTGCCAAACAAGTCTTTTTCATTTTCAGTTTTGATTTTACCTTTTATGAATTCAGTCATAAAATTGCTAGCAAATTTCTCTTTAGCATTTACCTCTTGTTCGGCAAAAGGTATCCAATGGTTAATGCCGGCTGTATTTGTAATTCTATTTTGTCCGTCAAATAAAGTAAAAGCCAAACAATCATTTTGAAATTCAATATCGTTTTGCCAACCTTCATTGGGAAATAAAAATTGGTCTCTATCGTTTAACCAGCTGGCTTCAATACAATGACGAGCAGTAAAGTACAATGATGTTTCAATTAAATTTTTTGCTGTAATAGGTAAATAATAAACGTGTCTTGTACCTTCATTTATTGTTAAAAATAAAAAAGTTTGGTTTTGAAAATCAGGTGCAGGACTTGGTAAATAACCGATTTTTTGATTTGAACTTATGTCTTTAAAATTCTTTATCCACTTATTTATGCTATTTGTTAAGTCTCCGTAAAAGTATTTAACACCTGAAAAATTACCATTTTTATCATAAATATCTGTAGAAATAGTATTTATTTTATTTTTTTTAGAAGTGTTCCAAACAGTAAATCCAATTGGAAATTTACCTTTTACATTGTCAAAAGTCTCAGCAGGCACAATAAAACCGCTTACATATTCTGCTAGAAAGAAGTCTTTAAAATTTTTGAAATTTGAACCATTAACAAACTTCAATTTTGAGAATTGTCCTAATATACAACCTGGTATTTTTTCATAAATAACCGCCATAAATAAGGCAAAGATCTCATTGGTTGCTGCACCAATCTTAGGCTTAAGAATATCGTTAATTTTAAAATTGGTTGTAACGCCCGCTTTGTTTTCGCCTGTACCTGTTACAGTTTTAGAAGAAGTCGCTTCCGCATAAGGTGGATTGATATAAATAATTAATTTTTTACGTTTTTCCACGTCATTGATAATGTCTTGCAAACTTTGAGGAAGTTTACTAAAGTCGTCGTTCAAAAAATCAAATTGAAACACGTGGTTTTTTAAAAGATTTGCTCCGTGGTCTATGCGTTCGTGTATAACATTTATATCTGCTTGGTCTAATGTACTAGCGTATATGTTGTATTTATTTCTTAACCCTGCCAAAAGGTTGCCTGTACCTCCTGCACAATCCCATATATAATTCTCGTCTTGCCAGTTTTCGCCCAAATAGTTTGTTAGGTATTTCTGAGAAAGTTCTACCCATTGGCGTGGGGTAAAAAATGCTCCTTTTCGTTCTCTAATATCTTGTGGTACTAATAAATCTCTTCGCTCAATTATGTAATCTTGAAACTGTTTTAATGGTGGTCGTTTGTAACGTTTCCAAAATTGCAAATAGGTTTCTTTGTTTTTAAGATTTATTGTTGCATCAAACATTTGCTTAATGTTTTCCTTTGCAATTTTGTAACCTTGGTTTTGGAAAACTACAAACAAACTATCTCTTATTGAAATATCATCATCAATTTTATTGGTGTCTTTATCGTCCACAAAAAGATCTGCCAAATAAAAATCACTATCTAAAATATTTGCTTTTTTAAGTTCGTCCCAATTTACGTCAATGCTTGGTTTTACAATTTCAAGCCAACGCAAATAAATTGGTATAAAATTGTTTTTGTCAATTTTAATTTTGCTTGTTTCTGTTGCATTTGCAATATTATTAGCAATGAAAGCTTTTAAATCCTTTTCGTCTTTTTGATAATCATAAACGTAAGAATTTGATTTTAAGGTCGCCTGAATTCGGTCTTTAATAAGTTTAAATTCTTTGGTGTCGTGGTTGCTTGGTGTTACGTTCCAATTAAAGTCGTTTAGATAAAAAATATCTTGAATACTGATATATGGAACAAACGCAATTTTTTTGAAGTCAAAAGCTCCAAGAAATGCAGGTGGCAATGTTTTGTCGAAAGTTCGGGCTTTACCAATTGTCAATACTAATTGTACAAACATTGTAGTAACGTCAAAATTACCAGTTTTAGCTTCAGCCCAAAGTAAAGGTGTTCGGCCAAACAAATTATCTTGTTTGGCAAAAACTGTAAAGTCTATGTTTCCAATAATTTCTGTAGTATCAAAATTTTTAAACCAGTTGTAGCCAACTTTGTTTTTTAGCTCTTCTTCTCGTATATTTTTGTACATTATTTGTTTTAAGTTAACAGTTTTTTTTAATAAAGTTGCCAAGTTGAAGTATAGATTAATACAAAAAACTACTTTTTGGGCTAGGTTGCCTAAAAAGTGGTGTAATATAATTTAAAAAAAGTTAAACTAAATTTACTTATTAATCAAGTTTTCTAAATATTCTTTTTTGCCGATTTGTAAAGCTGGTTTGCCGTTTTTTAGGGCAAGAGTTCTTAAATTTTTTAACGATAGCTTACCTGCTTTTAAACTTGGTATTTTACAAGCATTAAATGATGCGTATAAATCCCTAATTAATGTATTAAAAGCCACGCATCTCCCAATTTTGTAAGTTAAATACTTAAATGTGTATATAAGTAGCAATGTCGTTTACTTAAGCAAAAGTACACGATATTTTAATCAAAAATGATTTTTTTATATGCGCTTTTTGTTGTATTTTTAAGTAGTATATAGGGGG
>REAS01000122.1 GCA_004294495.1 Sphingobacteriales bacterium | reverse complement strand
ATTTTTTTGAAAAAGCAATTTTTAAAACCCAAAAACATATTTTTAAGCCATAAAATAATTTAGCAAACTGCCTAATATTAGGCCTGCGGATTTAAGGTGTAAATTAAAAGTGATTTATGATTTTTGATGGGTGATTTATGATTGCCTTTGCATATTACCTTTCACGCATTTATGATTTTTTGATTGATCACTGCATACTATTATCCGCAAATTCTTATTCAAACAATTGTGAAGGGATAGTAAAAAATTTGGTATGGTGTGCCACTAAGTGATTTATGATTTTTGATGTGTGATTTATGATTGGTCTTTGCATTTTACTTTTCACGCAATTATGATTTTTGATGTGTGATTAGCCTTTGCATTTTACCCTTCACGAATTTATGATTTTTTGATTGATCACTGCATACTATTATCCGCAAATTCTTATTCAAACAATTGTGAAGCGATAGTAAAAAAATTGGTAAGGTGTGCCACTAAGTGATTTATGATTTTTGATGTGTGATTTATGATTGGTCTTTGCATTTTACTTTTCACGCAATTATGATTTTTGATTTATTGTTGCCTTTGCATTTTACCCTTCACGCAATTATGATTTTTGATGTGTGATTTGTGATTAGCCTTTGCATTTCACTTTTCACGCATTTATGATTTTTTGATTGATCACTGCATACTATTATCCGCAAATTCTTATTCAAACAATTGTGAAGCGATAGTAAAAAATTTGGTATGGTGTGCCTTAAACCAAGTGATTTGTGATTGAGCGTGAATAATACCAAAACCTTTTACAAAAAAAACACCATCAAAATTTTTGATGGTGCTATTTAATATAATTCTATAAATTTTTTTACTCGAAATATTCTTTCATCCTGTCAAAAAAGCTTTTCTCGCTTTTATCGGGGTTTGGTTTAAAGTTGTTTGAATCTTTAAGTTTTTCTAACAACGCTCTTTCGTCGTTATTAAGAGTTTTTGGAGTCCAAATATTAACCTGAATTAACTGGTCGCCTCGGTGGTATGAATTTACTTCGGGAATACCTTTACCTTTTAATCGCAAAATTTTTCCGCCTTGGGTACCAGGTTCTAATTTAATACGCACTTTACCATCAATGGTAGGTACTTCAATACTTGTACCTAAAGTAGCATCAATAAAGCTAACGTGTAAATCGTAAATTACGTTTACACCTTCGCGTTTTAACGTTTCGTGAGGGGTTTCTTCAATTAAAATAATTAAATCGCCAGCTACACCGCCACGGGCAGCTGCATTGCCTTTACCACTCATGCTTAACTGCATTCCCTCGCTTACGCCTGCGGGTATGTTTATGCTTATGGTTTCTTCGCCACGCACAATACCTTCGCCGTTACAACTGCTACATTTCGAAGTTATAGTTGAACCTTCGCCGTTACAACTTGGGCATGTGGCTCTAGTTTGCATTTGCCCTAAAATAGTATTGGTTACTCGGTTAACTGCACCTTGGCCGTTACACGTTTTACAGGTTTGAAACGAGCTTTTATCTTTTGCGCCCGTACCATCACAAGTATTACAGTTAATTTGTTTGGTAACTTTTATTTTTTTCTCAACGCCGTTGGCAATTTCCTCAAGGGAAAGTTTTACTTTAATTCGCAGGTTTGTGCCACGGTTTGCCCTACGACCGCCACCGCCACGAGATTGTTGGCCACCACCAAAAAAACTATCGAAAGGGCTGCCGCCACCGCCAAATACATCGCCAAATTGGCTAAATATGTCGTCCATATTCATACCGCCACCTCCACCATAACCTTGCTGAGAGCCAGCATGGCCAAACTGGTTGTAACGTTGGCGTTTTTCGGGATTGCTTAATGTTTCGTAAGCTTCGGCTGCTTCTTTAAATTTATCCTCGGCGGTATGGTCGTCGGGGTTTTTATCGGGGTGAAATTTTATGGCAAGTTTACGATATGCCTTCTTAATTTCGTCGGCTTCGGCGTTTTTAGATACACCAAGTATGTCATAATAATCTCTTTTCGCCATTTCTATGTTTTATTTTTTGCCTATCAAGACAATATTTTTTGTGTTTTTATTAAAATTTTTAGCTAACTTATTAAGCACCAATAATTACTTTAGCAAAACGAATAACTTTATCGTTTAGTAAATACCCTTTTTCCATTTCATCAATCACTTTGCCTTTATCGTTAGGCATTGGCGATGGAATGCTGGTAATTGCTTCGTGTATATCGGCATCGAATGGTTGGCCAATAGCCTCCATAGGCGTTAACCCTTTTTGTGTTAAAATAGTTTTTAGCTTATGTTGTATTATAGCCATACCTTCTTTAACTGCGGCAACATCGGTTGCGTTTTCCAAAGCTTTATCTGCCCTTGCAAAATCATCCAAAACAGGTAATAAAGCCACAATTACTTCTTTGTTAGCGGTTTTTAACAAATCACTTCGTTCTTTTTGTGTACGACGTTTAAAGTTATCAAACTCGGCGTAAAGCCTTACAAATTTATCGTTTAGGGTAGCAACTTCGTCTTTAAGTTTTTCTTCTTCAGATAAAACTACTTCGGGTTCAATAGCTTCGGTTGTTGTGTTATCTTCCAACTCGTTATTTAATTGTACGTCTTCGTTAATTTCTTCGGTTGGTGTATTTTCTTTATTATGTGCCATTTTGCTATGCTCGTTTGGTGAAACAGTTTTCTTTTTATTAAACATTTTCGAAAAATTCATTCTATACTGCACTACCAAACATTTTGCCAGTTTTTTAAACCTGTCAAGGTGTCGGGTAAAAATAAGTTTATTGCGGTTTTTGAGACAAAAAAAGTAAAATTTTTGTTTTTTAAATTTTAGCGTCTTCGTGAACCTTTCCGTTTTCGCATTTAATAATTCGCGATGGGAATGTTCTAATAATTTGATAGTTGTGTGTTGCCATTAAAACCGCAGTGCCCGCTTCGCTAATTTGGCGCAACAAAATCATAATTTCTTCCGATGTTTCGGGATCTAGGTTTCCGGTAGGTTCGTCGGCTAAAATTAGTTCGGGGTCGTTTAGTAAAGCCCTAGCAATTACAACACGCTGCTGCTCGCCGCCCGAAATTTCGTGTGGCATTTTTTTAATTTTACTGCGTAAGCCCACTTTTTCTAACACATCTTTAACACGTTCGGCAATTAGGGTTTTATCTTTCCAACCGGTGGCTTTTAAAACAAACTCTAAGTTTTGTTGAATTGTACGATCGGTAAGTAACTGAAAATCTTGAAAAACAATACCCAGTTTACGACGTAAAAAAGGCACATCTTTATCTTTTAAGGCTTTTAAATCGAACCCTACAACTGTACCGTTTCCATTTTTAATATGCAAATCGCCATAAATAATTTTTAGCAAACTACTTTTACCAGAGCCTGTTTGGCCAATTAAATATACAAATTCGGCTTTATCAACGTGTAAATCAACCGATGAAAGTACCAAATGCTTTTGCTGAAAAACATCAACATTGTTTAATTTTATTACGCTGTTATTTTCCATTAAATGTCTAATTTTAAAATTTGCCCAAAAGGCAAAGTGTTAACCAATTGCATAATGTAGTCGGTTTTGTGTGCTAAACCCACTTTATCAAGCGATTTTTCGGGTCTATCAACCCTAAAGTATGCTAAAAGAGTAAAATTTTCGTCGCGTAGTTGCACATAGTCGGGTATTTTGGCAACTCCTTTAACTTTTATAATATACATTTTTCAAAGGTAAAATTTTTTTATGACTTAGGTTCAAGTAATACAGTTCACGGATTTATATTTGAGGTTTATAAACATCATATATAAATACCTTCGACAAAAGCACACCACGAATAATTTTCCAAAAAAAACTAAACCTAAGCTAAGACACCTGAGTTCGATTAATAAATACTTTTTTTAGAATGATTAGGGCGTTTTAACACGCCGTCCGCTGTATCTTTTTTTATTTGTCTATCCCCCCGGCCCCCAAAGTGGGAGATTCGGCGTAAAAAAAGGATGCCACTACCGTCGTTAACCGTTAGTTTGCATAAGTAAAAAATAATACTGAAATTTAAAAGGAAGCAGAGGTGAA
>REAS01000032.1 GCA_004294495.1 Sphingobacteriales bacterium | reverse complement strand
GTATTCAAATATGGATTAGATTATCTTTCAAAATTTCTTCTGACGGGCTTTAAATCATTAGAAAACAATTTGTTTAGCTTTTTGTCATGTACTTAATTTGTATAGTTTTAATTATGATTTGGGCGTTTTAACACGCTTTACGCTAAATCTTTTTTTACTTTTCTATCCCCCCAACCCCCAAAGGGGGAGATACAGAGAAAAAAAAGGATATCGCTTCAATCGTTAACGCTCTTAAACAATAAATACCAGTAATTAACAAATGTTAAAGTAAACTTAATAATTGAACCTAGGTTATTAATTTTATGTGCTTCGTGAAAAACAGTGGAAAAGTTATATTATATTCCTGTTAAACAGGTCTACGATTGGGGATGGCCTAGCTGTTGTTTGGAGAGGAAGGCCAATAAATTTTGTGCAGAAACTAACATAAAAATCTATCCAAGCAAGACGCAGCGTGTTGCACAAAATAAAGTTAAAGCACCCATTACGTTACCACGCCTCGATTTGCGCCCATAAAAATTTATTGAGCATACCCGACAAACAACAGCAAGCCTAGATTTTTTCTTTCTTTTTCATCAAGGAAAAAGAAAATAAAAAACGCCTATTAATTTTTTCTTTCTAGTAATATAAAAATAAAACAACACAAAATGTAATTTTGCACCAATGGAAGATATAGAACAACATATTGAAGCCTTAATTTTTGCATCGGAACAAAGCATTACCAAACCCGAAATAATTACTTGCTTGCAAAGTACTTTCGACGGTAACTATGCAGATAACGAAATTGAAGATTTTTTAAACAACATCACATCAAAATACCAAAACAATAATTTTGCTATTGAGTTGGTAAACACAGGTGGGGGTTATCAATTTTTAACAAAGTCAATATACCACCCCACTGTAAACCAGTTACAAGTACAAAGAGAAAAACGCAAATTAAGCCAAGCAGGTTTAGAAACTTTAGCAATTATTGCCAGTAAACAAGCTGTTACAAAATTAGAAATAGAGCACATTCGTGGTGTTAACAGCGATTATACCGTACAAAAACTGTTAGAAAAAGAATTGATACAAGTTGCAGGCAAAGCAAACTTACCGGGCAAGCCCATTTTATTTAGTGTAAGTAAAACGTTTTTAAATCATTTTGGGCTGAATGCAGTTTCCGATATTCCGCAATTAAAAGATATTGAAGGAAAGCAAGAAAGCGAAATTGGGATAGAAAACGAATAATAGTTCGCTATTTTGTATGTTATTTTTTTAGTTGCCTTCAATAAAAAATTAATAGGCATTTTATGCGTTCTTTCTCCTTGATGAGAAAAGAACCAAAGAATCAAGGCTTGCGGTTGTTTGTCGAGTATGCACAATAAATTTTTAAGGGCACAATTCAAGGCGTGGTAAAATAATTAGTGCATTTACTTTATTTTGTGCAACACGCTGCGAATTGCTTGGTTTTGCTTTATGTTTGTTTCTACACAAAATTTATTGGCCTCCCTTTCCAAACAACAGCTAGGCCATCTCCAATAGCACACCTATTTAATGGGAATACAATTTAATTATCTTCCAATAGTTTTTACAAACAACAAATAGTTTAGCAAACCGCACTACCATCCCCTATTTACTACTCCCAAATCCCTTAAAAAAACTACCTTTGTGGTATGCCCAACATTTTCGAGGATTTTAATTTAAACAAACAAATTTTAAGTGCAGTACAAGATGCTGGCTACACACAGCCCACACCTATACAGCAAAAAGCAATTCCGTTAATGTTAAACGGGCAAGATATTTTAGGTATAGCACAAACTGGCACTGGCAAAACCGCAGCCTATATTTTGCCAATGTTAATGAAACTGAAATATGCCCAAGGTAACGATGTACGCGGTTTAATAATAGCTCCTACTCGCGAATTGGCCATGCAAATACACCAAAATGCGGTTGATTACGCCAAATACACCGACCTTAGAATACAAGTAATTTTTGGTGGGCTAGGCCCCAAACGCCAAATAGAGGAATTAGATAAAGGTGTTGATATTTTAATTGCTACCCCAGGCCGCTTAATGGATTTGTATTTGGAAGGACATTTAAGTACCAAAAAAATACAGATTTTAATACTAGACGAAGCCGATAAAATGATGGATATGGGCTTTATGCCTCAAATAAACAAAATTTTAGAAGTTATACCCAACAAAAGGCAAAACATGCTTTTTTCGGCAACCATGAGCGAGCGCATAGAAAAACTGGCCGAAAACTTTTTGCTTTGGCCAACAAAAGTAGAAGTTACTCCGCAAGCCACGCCAGCCGATACCGTAAGTCAAGCCCTATATTTTGTACCCAATTTTAAAACCAAAATTAACCTGCTTAAACATTTTGTTGAAAGCGATGCCGAGGTTGCTAAACTCATAGTTTTTTGTCGCTCGCGTAGCAATGCCGAAAACGTTTACAAATTTTTGTTGCGCCGCTTTAACGATAAACACGTAAAAGTTTTACACGCCAACAAAGGGCAAAATACCCGAATAAATTCTATAAACGCCTTTAAAAACGACGAAGTAAGAATTTTGGTTGCTACCGATGTTGCCGCCAGAGGGATAGATGTTAGCAACGTAAGCCACGTAATAAACTTTGATGTACCCATAATTTACGAAGATTATGTACACCGTATTGGCCGTACGGGCAGAGCTTTAAATACAGGTACTGCGATAACTTTTTGCAACCCTGCCGAAGATTATTTTATTAAAAAAATAGAAAAGCTAATTAAACAAACCATCCCCGTTACCCAAATACCCAAAACGGTTTTTATAGAAGAAACTCCGTACGAAGAAAAACAAACCATTGACCGTGAAATAGATAACCAAAAAAAGAAAGATAACCCCGATTTTAAAGGTGCTTTTCACGAGAAAAAATTGAGTAACCAAAAAGGCGATTTAAAGAAAAGCAGCAAACCCAAAGCATTTAGTGGCAAAGGTAAAACGGTAGGTAATTTTAAAAAGAATGCTAAAAAACATTAAACTAACTCCACTTTCGGTGGTAATTGCAACCTGTATTACTTACGCCTTTTTCTGTCTATTAGGCTACCAAAAAAACATAGCAATAAGCAATATGGCAGGTTTTGCTTACTCGTTAAGCTTAGCATTTATACTTTTTATAACCGATTTGCTGTTTCGTAAATTTATACCCAACAAAAAACAACTTTGGATAATTGAAACCGCATTTATATTATTGATATTAACCCTTATTATTATTTTTAACAAATGAAAAAAGCCGAAATTAAACTAACTATAGAGCTGGATGATAGCAACGTACCCGAAAACATAACTTGGGAATCTACCGACCATGAAAGCAACGAAGCTTTAGCCGTAAAATCTATGATGTTAGCCCTTTGGGACCATAACTTTAAAAACAGCCTCCGAATTGATTTATGGACAAAGGATATGCCTGTTGACGAAATGAAACGCTTTTTTTACGAAACCCTACAAACTATGGGCGATAGCTTTTTAAGAGCCACAGGCGAAGAAGCTATTGTTGGCGATTTAAGAGATTATTGCGCACACTTTGCGGAGAAAATGGGGATTGCGGAGAAGGGGGCAGGGTAGAATTAGTGGAATAATTAAGTGTTTCTGCCTTTTTAAAGTCGAAGTACAATTCATAATGTTTATAAACCCTAAACTTTTTAAGTTTCTTAAATTAAATAGATTTATGGTGAAATTAAGAATCTACCATATTGGCTTCTGTGTTGTAAAACTTTAAGAACGGCATAGTAAAAAAAAAATAATTAAATATGATTTTTAAAAGATTAATATCAAAAATTAAGTCGTTTTTCTCTGCTTCAAAAAATGCATACATTTTGTTTACTATTGTATTAATTGTAAATTTAATTCAATCAGTTTTTACAGATTTACTAAATGATGAACCCTACTATTACGTTTACTCACAATATTTAAATTGGGGATACTTCGACCATCCACCGTTAATAGGACTTTTGATTGAATTAGGTAAATTTATCCCAGGTGAATTAGGTGCTAGATTTTTTTGTGCGATTTTCGGGAGTTTTACTTTTTTCTTTATTTATAAATTGATAGAGCTAGAATCCCCCCCCCCC
>REAS01000031.1 GCA_004294495.1 Sphingobacteriales bacterium | reverse complement strand
ATTAAACAGAAAAAACCCTCGAAATCACAAACCTAAAAAATTGTACAATATGGTGTATAAAAGAATATAGATATTGCTTAAGTAAACGACATTGAATCATAAGTTCAAAAATAGCACATTCATTAATGCATTCGTGGCTAATTTTATAAGATTAAAAACCACTAAACTCAAATTTTTATTTGCCACTAATTCACGAATTTTAACTGTATCTATTTTAAAATTTTACACATACATTAGTGCATTCGTGGCTAATTTTATAAGATTAAAAACCACTAAACTCAAATTTTTATTTGCCACTAATTCACGAATTTTAACTTCCATTCACCGCTCATTGTAAATATAAGTCCGTTTTAAAATTAGAATTAATACAACACCCTCTTTTCTAAGGATTGCAAACATAAAACTCCGTTTAGAGTTTAGTTAAAAAATCATCCTGCAAAAACAACTACAATTCATATATTTGAAAATCTAAAAAATAAATATGTATAGCATTATTAAACACTTACACTCGGGCTTTCGCTACGTTGTTTTACTACTAATTTTAACTGCAATTATTGGTGCATTTATGGGCTGGCTAGGCCAAAAAAAATACAGCAATGGCAATCGCAAGTTAAATTTGTTTGCCATGATTAGCGTACACACACAAATTTTATTTGGTTTAATACTATACTTTATAAGCGATATTACAAAAACCGCTTTTGCAAATTGGGGTGCTGCAATGAAAGATGCTAACTTACGCTACTGGGCTTTAGAACATTTAGTTATTATGCTTTTAGCAATGGTAATTATTACCGTAGGCCACTCTAAATCTAAAAAACCAAATAACAACAAACACCGCACCATAGCCATATATTATTCGCTTGCGCTGATTGTGATAGTTGTGGCAATTTTACAAAGCGGTAGGCCTTTATTAGGCTAGTAAACAATTTCTTAATTAAAAATTTTGCTTTTTCATTTTTCTTTATATTTTTGCTGCACTATGAAAAAAAATACAAACATTAAAAGTTGGTGGCATATTAATAAACCAGCATCGGTACATGTATTTTAATTTTTGCTTAAACAAACCAATCCAACCTTTAAACCCAAAAAATACAACCCGACGCTTAATAACGTTGGGTTTTTTTATGCCTAGCGCAAACAAATAAATTTACAACAACAAAAATTAAAATGGAGACCTACAAGTTACAAGTTATATATAAGAAAATGCTGGCCGATACCACCACGCCAGTAAGCATTTACCTTCGCCTTCGCGATGTTTTTACCAATAGTTTATTGCTCGAAAGCTCGGATTACCACAGCCGAGAAAATAGCATGAGCTACATTTGCTGCGACCCAATTGCGGGCATAAAGCTTGAAAACCAAAATCTAAAAAAATATTATCCCGATGGTAAAAAGGAAGTTTTAAATGCTGGAGAATTTAATTTGATAGATGAAATAAGTGCATTTCAGGCAGCGTTTAAAACCGATGCCGATACCAGTTTAAAGTTTATAACCGATGGTTTGTTTGGCTACTTTACCCACGAAGCGGTTGAGCATTTTGAAGATATTGAACTTAAAAAAGATGCGAACGATGCTAGGGAAATACCCACCATGCAATACCATGTTTACCGATACATTATTGCAATAGATCATTTTAAAAACGAGCTTTATATAGTAAAAAACCAAAGCGATTTTGAAACCGAAAGCCACGGAATAAATAAAATAGAATACCTAATTAATAACAAAAATTTTCCTGAATACAGTTTTAAAATTAAAGGCGAAGAAACATCAAACCTAAGCGATGATGGTTTTATAGAACTGGTAGAAACCATGAAAAAACATGTTTTCCGTGGCGATGTTTTTCAAATTGTGCCATCACGAGCATTTGCAACCCCTTTTGCAGGAGATGAGTTTAACGTTTACCGAGCTTTACGATCTATAAACCCATCGCCATATTTATTTTATTTTGATTATGGAAGCTTTAAAATATTTGGGTCGTCGCCCGAAGCACAATTAACCATAAAAAATAATTTAGCTACCATTTACCCCATTGCCGGTACTTTTAAAAGGTCGGGAAATGATGTGGATGATAAGATGTTAGCCGAAAAATTAGAAAAAGATCCTAAAGAATCGGCCGAACATGTAATGTTGGTTGATTTAGCTCGCAACGATTTAAGCAGGCATTGTAACAACGTAAAAGTTAAAGCCTATAAAGAAGTGCAATTTTATTCGCACCTTATTCACTTGGTTTCTAAAGTGGTGGGTACAATTATGCCGGGTATAAACCCTTTTAAAATTGTAGCCGATACTTTTCCGGCTGGTACATTAAGCGGCGCACCAAAATATAGGGCAATGCAATTAATAGACCAATACGAAAACCAAAAACGCAGTTTTTATAGCGGCGCAATAGGCTTTTTAGGTTTTAATGGCGATTTTAACCACGCCATTATGATACGTTCGTTTTTAAGCAAAAACAACGTTTTACATTACCAAGCTGGGGCAGGTATTGTGGCAGATTCGGACCCGGTAAGCGAATTAAACGAAGTAAATAATAAAATTGCCGCATTGCGTAATGCGTTACAAATGGCCGAATTGGTGTAGGGTGCGGCCCTCGTGGCCGCCCCAAAACAAATAGCCCACGTGGTCGCCCAAAAAAGAAACAGCCCTCGTGGTCGCCACAAAGCAAACGGACGTAATGGCCGTAAAACAACATAAAACAAACAAAATGAAAAATATTTTAGTAATAGATAATTACGACTCGTTTACCTACAACTTGGTACATTTAATTAACGAATTAGGCTTGCAAGCCGATGTTTGGCGTAACGATAAATTTGCCTTGGAAGATGTGGCCGCCTACGATAAAATTTTGCTTTCGCCTGGGCCGGGCATACCATCAGAAGCGGGTTTGTTGTTAGACGTAATAAAACTATACGCCCCATCCAAAAGCATTTTAGGTATTTGTTTAGGGCAGCAAGCCATAGCCGAAGTTTTTGGAGGCGAGTTGTACAACCTAGCAAAACCCGTACATGGTACAGCAACCAACATTAATGTGGTTAAAGACGAATTGCTTTTTAATTGGTTACCGAAAAACTTTAAAGTAGGTAGATACCATTCTTGGGCGGTAAAATCAGAAAACTTGCCCGAGTGTTTAGAAATTACTGCAGTTGATGATAAGGGTGTTATGATGGCCATTAGGCATAAAACCTACGATGTTAGAGGAGTGCAGTTTCACCCCGAATCGGTATTAACCGAGTTTGGAAAAGAAATGTTAGGCAATTGGTGTAACCCGGGGTAGTGAATATATTGAACTATTAACTTGCGCAAATTAGCGAGGTGTACGTCTATAAAAAACTTAGCACTCCACATCTGAACAATGGACAATAAAGAAATAAACCTTGATAAACTGACTGAAATTGAAGAAATCAAATCAATTATAAAACTTTATGACGAGGCAAAACATTATTTAGAAAACTTTGACTGGTGTGCATCAGTAAAAAATGGCTGGTTTGATGAAGACTTCAGAGTTCATGACAAATTAGGCGTTTTCCTTTTTGAAATTGAACCTCTGAATGATAGCATTGATGATTTTATTTGGGTTATTGTTGGCGACCTTCCATCGGTTTATCTCGACAAAAGTGTTAAATCTGGACTAGAGGCTTTAGAAATCTATTGCGACTTAATGCAAGATTGGGTTGACAATATAAGAGATGGGAAAACTGTGTCAGAATGTTATCCAATTCCTGCGGAGCCAAATTTAGAGAATGCTGAACTTTTAAATAATCGAATTTTATTTATTAGACAAGAAATTTTAACGGGAGACAAAGAATAGCTACTCACAACACCAGATTTAAATTAGCGCAGAGAGGTGTTTCTTGTACAATTCTGCTTTTTATTTCCCTTCATACTTCCTCCACAATGAAGTGCTTGTTAATCGCGTACAATATAAATCTACAAAACGGAATGTGCAATCCAACTAAAAACTAAACTATGTCACTAGATAAAATTGAAGCAACTCTTAAGACCGGAAAAGAACAATTGACATTCAATGAAAAACTATTAACCCAACTTGTATTTTTTATAGCATAAAGTTCTTTATACCAGCTTATTAAGATAGATTTATTTTTTATTGGGGTAACACAAACTTTTTCAAGCT
>REAS01000072.1 GCA_004294495.1 Sphingobacteriales bacterium | reverse complement strand
CAACGAAGAGTCTCAAAACACGTTTTTTAGACTCTTCACTTCGTTCAGAGTGACAATTTTTTTCAATAAAACAATTTTTAAATGCGTTAGCCCTGCATAAACTAACTTTAAACTTATATGTGCGTTAATTAAATATAAATTGCAAGCTTAAATGAAAGAATTAGCGTACCTTAATAAGTTTTTTTACAAATACCGAAAGCATTTATTACCGGGTGCTGTTTTTGTAATATTATCAAACCTTTTTGCGGTTTTGCCTGCTCAAGTAATTCGTATTGCATTTGATTTGGTAAACGAAAATATTGCCCTATACCGCCTTTTTAATGGGTTTGAGCAACAACAAATTATTTATAAAATTTTTGCTAGCAGCCTATTTCTTTTTGGCAGCTTAGTTTTATTGCTTGCTGTAATACGTGGCTTGTTTTTGTTTTTTATGCGCCAAACTATAATTTTAACTTCTAGGCGTATTGAATATGATTTAAAAAACGAAATTTATGCACATTACCAGCAACTTACACTAGCTTTTTATCGCCGCAACAATACTGGCGATTTAATGGCTAGAGCAACCGAAGATGTTAGTCGAGTGCGTATGTACATTGGCCCTGCAATTATGTACACCATAAATACTGCGGTACTTTTTGCCTTAACTATTGTAGCTATGCTTAGCATAAATGTAACGCTTACCATTTATTGCTTGTGCCCCTTACCTATTTTGGTGTTTGGCATTTATAAAGTAAACAGTATAATAAATCTAAAAAGCGAGAAAATACAGCAACGGTTAAGTAAATTATCATCGTTTGTGCAAGAAAGTTTTTCGGGTATTAGGGTTATAAAAGCTTACGGTAGAGAGGGTTTTGTTAGAGATGGCTTTAACGCACAAAGCGAAAACTATAAGCAAGAATCATTAGACTTAGCCAAAACACAAGCTTTGTTTTTTCCACTAATGTTAACCATGATAGGTTTAAGTACCCTAATTACCATTTATATTGGTGGCTTACAAGTTATTGCAGGTACCATAACAGCAGGTAACATTGCCGAATTTATTGTTTATGTAAACCAACTTACGTTCCCAATCACATCATTAGGTTGGGTAACCATGTTAATACAAAGAGGTGCCGCATCGCAAAAAAGAATAAACGAGTTTTTAAAAACCGTACCCGAAATTGTGAACACTAATTTTGATATCCAACACATTGAAGGAAATATTAAATTTGAAAACGTAAGTTTTATTTACCCCGATACGGGAATTAAGGCTTTAGAAAACGTAAGTTTTGAGGTTAAAAAAGGAGAAGTTGTAGCAATTATTGGTAAAACGGGTTCCGGAAAATCAACCCTTGCTAACCTGCTTATGCGTATGTACGATGTTAGCGATGGGCAAATCAGCATCGATAATATAAACATAAAAAACTTAAATTTAGATAATTACAGAAGTAACACAGGTTTTGTACCTCAAGAGGTTTTCTTGTTTTCGGATACTATTGCCCGTAATATTGCTTTTGGCAACGATATTTTAGATATGCCCAAGGTAATACAAGCAGCCAAAGATGCCGCCGTTTACCATAATATTATGGCCTTTACAAACCAATTTGAAACTTTTATTGGCGAAAGAGGTATTACATTATCGGGTGGACAAAAACAGCGCATATCTATTGCCCGTGGTATAATAAAATCACCACAAATATTAATTTTTGATGATTGTCTTTCTGCTGTTGATACCCAAACCGAAGAAGAAATATTAAACAACCTTAGCCGTGTAATGCAAAACAAAACCAGCATTATAATTGCACACCGTATAAGCACTATTAAAAATGCAGATAATATTATAGTTTTAGAGGACGGAAAAATGGTAGAACAAGGCACTCATACTCATTTAATGGCTTTAAACGGGTATTACACTAATTTATACGAACAACAATTGTTAGAAGAGCAAGTTTTAGATTGACAAAACGGGATAAAAAAGTTTTATATCCCATTTGTAATTCAATAGGAAACGTTTATTCTCACAACACAATTTTTATAGTGTTTTAACCTGAGTTCGATTGTTAATTCTAATATAAATTACTGTTTATCAAAATTATAAACTATTTTTTGCGTTAACGATTACAGCGGCATCCTTTTTTTACGCCGAATCTCCCCGTTCCGGGGGCGGGGGGATAGATAAATAAAAAAAGATACAGCGAAAAGCGTGTTAAAACGCCCTAATCTTTACTAAAAAAACATTCTTTAATCGAACTCGGGTTTTAAACATACCTAAAAACAGCATCGGCGCAAGCTTGCCCATCTATAGCTGCCGAAATAATACCACCTGCATAACCAGCCCCTTCGGCACACGGAAAAAATCCTTTTATTTGTGGGTGCTGTAAACTTTCTTTGTCTCTAGGTATGCGTATGGGCGATGAAGTGCGAGACTCCACTCCAACCAAAACTGCTTCGTTAGTAAAATAGCCATCGTTACCAAAACGCCCTTTCATTTTATTGCCAAATAAAGGCAATGCGGTTTTTAAACTTTGGGCAACAAAAGGTGGTAAAATATCGTGTAAATTACTGCTTGTTAAACCGGGTAAATAAGAGTTTTGGGGTAAACTTGACGATGTTTTATGATTTACAAAATCAAGCATACGTTGTGCAGGTGCTTTTAAACTCCCGCCCCCAGCGGTAAAAGCTTGTTGCTCTATTTGGGTTTGAAAATCTAATAATTTAAAAGCGTTGCTATTATCGCCCGGTACATCGTTTAGGTTTACTTGTACCACCGTACCCGAGTTTGCATAGGGGTTATTACGTTTAGACGGGCTCCAACCGTTTACCACAATTTCGCCTGTATTTGTTGCACAAGGGGCAATTATGCCGCCTGGGCACATACAAAAACTAAACACGCCACGGCCACCAACTTGTTGTACCAAACTGTAGTTTGATGGCGGTAAATTAGGATGGCGCACCTCGCAATGGTATTGCAATTGGTCTATAATATATTGTGGGTGTTCAATTCTAACTCCTAAAGCAAAAGGCTTGGCTTCCAGTAAAATACCTTTGTTTCGTAACAACTCATACATATTTTTTGCCGAGTGGCCAGTGGCTAAAATAAGGGCTTCGCCATCAATAATTCCGTTGTTGGTAACTACGCTTTTAAACGTTTGCGATGTAATATTTAGGTCGGTTACTTGGGTATCAAAATGTATTTCGCCGCCGTAATTTAATATGCTTTCGCGAATGTTAACAATAATTTGTGGCAGTTTATTGGTGCCAATATGTGGGCGAGCATCTATGGCAATATCGGGTGTTGCGCCGTGGTCAATTAATATTTGCAACATTTTATTAACATCGCCACGTTTGTTGCTGCGGGTGTACAGTTTACCATCGCTGTAAGTACCTGCACCACCTTCGCCAAAGCAATAGTTAGAATTTGGGTTTACCAAGCCTTGTTTATTTAGTGCGGCTAAATCTCGCCTACGGTCTTTAACGTTTTTGCCACGTTCAATAATTATCGGCCTTAAGCCAAGCTCTATTAAACGTAAAGCGGCAAAAAGCCCCGCCGGGCCAGCACCCACTACAATTACTCGTTTACCATTACCGACATTTTGACATATACTATTGTTCACCTCGAAAACAGGAACTTGGTTAATGTACACTGCCACCTTTAGGCGGTACATAATAAACCTACCACGGGCATCAATAGAGCGTTTTAATATAGTATAGCCACTAAAATCACTTGTTTTGGTTTTGGTTTGAGAAATTATTTCGGATTTTATTTTATCCAAATCATTAATATCATCGGGAAAGATGATAACTTCACGTTCTATAATCATTTACTTTTGTCGTGTTTTTATCACGAATTAAACAAAGGTATGAAATTTGAGAATTAACTCTTAAAATTGAAAAAACTAAATCTCATCAAAATGAAAAAAACTATTTTTTATGCCATTGCATTATTTGTTACAGCAACTTTAAGTTCTTGTGGTTACAACAGTTCGGTTACTTTAGACGAAAAAGTTAAAGCCGCCTGGGGCGAAGTACAAAACCAATACCAACGCCGTATTGATTTGATTCCTAATTTAGTAGCCAGTGTAAAAGGTGCAGCAAATTTCGAAAAAGAAACTTTAACAGCAGTTATTGAAGCTAGAGCAAAAGCAACATCGGTAACGGTTGACCCAAGCAAAACTAGTCCCGAAGATATGGCAAAATTTCAAGCCGCACAAGGGCAGTTAAGTCAGGCTTTAGGCAGGTTAATGGTGGTATCAGAAAAATATCCTGAATTAAAAGCAAACCAAAACTTTTTAGAGTTGCAAGCACAACTAGAAGGAACCGAAAATCGCATAACTGTAGCTCGTAGAGACTTTAACGATTCGGTACAGTCATATAATACCAACATCCGTACTTTCCCAAATAACCTTTTTGCAGGTATGTTTGGTTTTGCTACCAAAGGTAGTTTTGCTGCCGAGGCTGGAGCTGATAAAGCACCAACAGTGAAATTTTAAGAAAACTAAACCCTATAAGGTTGTTAAAACCTTATAGGGTTTTAACAAATGTTTGTAATAAAAACTTCTATTAATGGCAGCTTTAAGCGATAACGACCAAGAAAAAATTAAACACTCGATTGAATGGGCCGAAAAAAACACATCGGGTGAAATACGAGTGTGTATTGAAAAAAAATGCAAAATTGAGGTTTTAGACCGAGCGGTTGTGTGTTTCCACGATTTAGAAATGCATAAAACAAAACTAAACAACGGAGTTTTAATTTACGTTGCCACGGATGATCATAAATTTGCCATTATTGGCGATAAAGGAATAAACGCCTTGGTACCCACCGATTTTTGGAATAGTACCAAAGATTTAATGGCCTCACAGTTTAAAAATGGCAACCTTGCCGAAGGCATTAGCGTAGGAATTATTGAAGCTGGTAAACAGTTAAAAAAATATTTCCCATACCAAAGCGGCGATGGCAACGAACTGCCGGACGATATTGTTTTTTTACCTTAATTTTAGATGCTAAACCTTATGAAAAAACATTTTTTAGTACTCGTATTTTTACTTACTTGCGGTACTATTTATGCTCAAAAATTCCCAGCTAAACCCTCAACTTTAGTTAACGATTATACACAAACACTAAGCGCACAAGAAGTTAACAGTTTAGAAAACAAGTTGGTGGCTTTCGCCGATACTACATCTATACAAATTGCGGTTGCTATGATTCCATCGTTAGAAGGATACGAAATTGCCGATTATTCGGTAAAACTTTTTAGAAACTGGGGTGTAGGCGGTAAAGAAAAAAATACAGGTATTTTATTGGTAATTGCCAAAGCAGATCGTAAAATGTTTATTACCACAGGCTACGGTTTAGAAGGTGCCCTACCCGATGCTATTGCCAAACGAATTATAGAAAACCAAATAAAACCAAACTTTAAAAACGGCGATTATTATGGTGGGATTGAAGAAGGCACAAATGCTATAATTAGCTATACCAAAGGCGAGTATAAAGTCGATAAACCCAAAAAAGAAAAAGGCGGCAAAGGCTTTCCGGCTGGTTTGTTAATATTGATTGTTATTGCGCTTATTGTTTTTATAAGCAAGGGTGGCAAAGGCGGTGGCGGACGAAATGTGATTGGTGGCCGTGGTGGTGCAAATATGCTATGGTGGAGTTTGCTGGCTGGTTTAGCTAGTGGTGGTGGCGGCCACAGAGGTGGTGATAGTGGTTTTGGAGGCGGTGGCTTTGGTGGTTTTGGCGGTGGAAGTAGTGGCGGTGGCGGTGCTGGCGGAAGTTGGTAATCTAGAAAAATACTTAAATAAAAAATCATTAACAATATAAAAAAAACTTGTAAATTAGCTTTTAACCAAACTTATTACAAATGGTAGAATTTAAAATACAATTGGAAGAAAGTTTTGTAGAAACTTTAGGACATAAGCAAATAGAAAGTTATTTGCAACAGTTTATGCAAAAAATAGTTTTACGGCTCTCGGCTCAGGACATATTAAAAGACTTAGAAACTATTAATCTTGAAAATGACCAAGAGTGGCAAATATCAAGAAACTTGGCTTGGCAACAAGAAAAACATAAATATATTGTTGAAAAATAGTGGATTATGTAATTGATGCAAATATATTAATGAGTATATTAATTAGCGGTAAAGCAAGTTATAAACCATTTTTAACAAATTATAATTTTATATTGCCCGACTTTGTTTTAATTGAAATTGATAAATATAAAGATCTTTTAAAAAGTAGAACAAAAATGCAAAAATATGAATTTTTGCAATGGAGTTATTTCGTATTTTCAAAAATAACTATTTTACCAGAGTATGTTTTAAGTCAAGAAAGCATTGAAAAATCCGAAAAATTACTTGATAAAATTGATTTGAAAGATATAAGTTATGTAGCTTTAGCATACAGTTAGATTTACCACTATTAACAAGAGATAAGCCATTATATGAGGGGCTGCAGAAACTAAAGTTTAGAAGAGTTACCCTATTTGAGGATTTTTTAAAATCAATTTAACTGGAATTAATTTCGGTTTAACCTAAGTGAAGTTAATTGCTTTAGCACTAGCACCTTTTAAATTTTATATAAGCTTTGAATGAAACCTTATCCCAATTTTAAAATCATCAAATTAACCAAACCTTTTCAAATACAAATTAATAAGCTTTAAAAGTATTAAAACTGTATTAAAAAATTATCAAAAATAAATAAAATGTTTACAATAGATGAAATTAAAACAGCGCATAGTAAAGTAAAATCGGGTGCAGACTTTCCGTTATTCATTCAGGATATTAAAAAATTAGGTGTAACACGATACCAATCCTTTGTTGCAGACGGACATGTAGATTATTCTGGGAAAAACGATTTTAAAACTTCAAGTCCTGCAAAATATGGTGACTTAGCAATTGCTAGCGAAACAAACATTGAACAGTTTAAAATCCACATTAAAGCTCACCAACAAGGAAAAACAGACTATCCTACTTTTTGTAACGATTGTGCGAAATCCGGTATAGAAAACTGGGTTGTAAATATTGAAAATATGACTTGCGCTTATTTTGATTTGGCAGGAAATGAAGTATTGGTTGAACAAATACCGAGCTAACGCATTTAAAAAATTAAAATCTTTTTTTTAACATTTTTGTCCTTTAGAGCGAAGCTTTTGCCATTCAGAGCGAAGCGTGGAATCTCATCCGGGTTTTTACAGACTCTTCACTGCGCTCAGTGTAACAGAACTGCGTTTTGAGTAAAAAAAAACGCTCCATTTCATTCAAAGTAACGGGAGTTTTAACAACAAACATAAACTTCAGAAATCATGTAAATCAAATAATCCTAAAATCGTGTCTGGACAATTATAACGTTTTTACAGACTCTTCACTACGTTCAGAGTGACAAAACGTGGAGTCTTCAACCGTTCAGTACTACAAAATTATGGCTAACAGATTATTCAGATTTTACAGCTGTCATTCAGAGCGAAGCGTGGAATCTCATCAACGTTTTTACAGACTCTTCAGCGTTCAGAGTGACAAAACGTAGACTCTTCACTGTGTTAAGCGTTATAAGGTTACGTTTAAAGAGTATTATGGATAAGTTTGGGTTGAAAAGCTTATACTAAAAAAAATTCAACATAAAAAAGACTGAACAAAAAAGGGCACTTACATAAGCGCCCTTTTTTTTTTTAATATTGTTGTGATTAAAATGCGTAAACAACAGCTAAAGAAGCTTGAGTAGCTTGTCTTGTAATTACACCTTTTCTATCTGTAAATGGAGCTAACACACCGTTTTGATAATCATCATTTGAAGAATTATCTAACCTAAATTCTGGAATAAAAGTTAAACCACCTGCTTTAAAGTTAGCAGTTAAAGTTGCAGCAATAACATTTTGACCAGCACCAGGGCCATAAGCTACACCACCATTTTTCTTAGTTTCAAAATACTCACCTCTAACACCAAGACCAAATTTTTCGGTAAATGCGTTTTGTAAATATAAAGCAGCACCAGTGTACCCAGTTTCTTTAGCACCCATACCAGCAGACCAGTCTGCAGCATTTAAACCAATTTTGAAAGTTTTTGTAGCTTGGTAAGAAGCAGTTAAATCTAAAATTGTGCCAGATACATATCCAGAAAGCACATTTGCGTAAGCACTTAAACCCTCTATTGGAGTAACAGCTAATTGTGCTCCTAAAGTTGATATACCAAAATTTGAATTTGCTTTGTACACATTCCAACTTTCATTAAATCCACCTACCATTAAACTAACTTTAGGCGAAAAAGCATAAGTAGCTTTAACACCAGCGTTTTGGAATGGGCCATTAGTGAATAAATAAGAAGTAGAGTAATTGTAATTACCAACTGGTGCTATAACTTCATAACCAACAAAAGTACCAAAAAAACCAGCTCCCATTGAGAATTTATCAGTAAAAGCATAAGTCATATTCAAGTTTTGAATGTTAAAACCGTGTCTGCTTTCATCAAATTTGTTGTCTATGTTAACGATAGATTGTCCTTGTCCACGAGGGCCGAAAGATAACTCACCCACAAAAGATGCTTTGCCAGTTGTTTTCTTTAAAGCTACGCCTATCATACCTAAAGATAATGAGTTTTGATCTGATGCGAAACTGGTTGCAATATTTGATTTCTCACCTAAATCAAACTTGTAATACGTATCTGCGTAACCAGAAATAGAAAGTGGTGTGTCTTGAGCGTTAGCTCCAATTGCAACTGCAAATAAAGCAGTTAAACTAAGTACGATTTTTTTCATTTTTTTTTAATTTAGTTTGAATTTAGTTATTTTAAAAGTCAATTTTATTTTTTGCTAAATTGTTAATATTTTAAATAACATCCAAATTTTTTTTGAAATATTAAATCTTTTATCCTTTTTACTGTAAAATACATCAATTCTATTACATATAATAGCATAATATGTTTATACTATGCAATATTTAAAAATATATAAAAGCGCATTAATTAATTTTGTTTTGGTTCAATAATATCCCAAAACACACATTTTTCAATTAAAATTCTTTTTAAAAAGATATTTTTTAGATTTATTTATACTTTTTTTAATTTTTTTTATAAAAAAACTACATATTTGATAAAAACATTCTATTTTAGTGCAAAAATTTAAAAACATAACGTAAATAACTAAACAAATTAAACAATATGTCAACAATCAGATTTCAAGCTTTACAAGCAGTATTGGGAAGAACAATTCCTGAGGTAACACCTCCATCATCAAAAATTTCGGATTTTTACGGCGCAAATGTATTTGATAAAGTAAAAATGAAGGCGTTTATGTCTAAAGAATCGTACCAAGCAATTGCCGATGCGGCAGAAAACGGTACGCCTATAGAAAGAGATATTGCCGAACATATTGCTACCGCCATGAAATCGTGGGCTATGGGCAAAGGTGTTACACATTATACGCATTGGTTTCAACCTTTAACTGGTAATACTGCCGAAAAACACGATTCGTTTTTTGAGCCTGATAGTAATGGTGTTGCTGTAGAAAAATTCTCAGGCGATGCTTTAGTACAACAAGAGCCCGATGCTTCAAGTTTCCCTAATGGTGGTATCCGTAGCACTTTCGAGGCTAGAGGTTATACCGCTTGGGACCCATCTTCTCCAGCATTTATATACGATAAAACACTTTGTATCCCAACTGTATTTGTTTCATACACTGGCGAAGCTTTAGATTATAAAGCTCCTTTATTGAAAGCATTAAGCATTTTAGATAAAGCAGCGGTTGATGTTTGTGGTTATTTTGATAAAGGTATTACTAAAATTAATGCATCGTTAGGTATAGAGCAAGAATACTTTTTAGTTGATTTAGCCTTATTTAATGCCCGCCCAGATATGTTATTAACTGGTAGAGCTTTATTTGGTCATTCATCTGCAAAAAACCAACAGTTAGAGGATCATTATTTTGGTTCGATACCTGAGCGTGTGTATGCTTACATGCAAGATTTTGAAACCGAAGCTTTATTATTAGGCATTCCATTAAAAACTCGCCATAACGAGGTTGCCCCTTCACAGTTTGAGTGTGCACCTATTTACGAAGAAATCAACTTAGCTATCGATCATAATCAATTATTGATGGATTTGATGGATAAAGTTGCTCGCCGCCATAACTTTAAAGTTTTATTACACGAAAAACCTTATGCAGGCATTAATGGTTCGGGTAAACATAACAACTGGTCGTTAATTACTAACACTGGTAAAAACTTATTATCGCCAGGTAAAACGCCTAAAAACAACTTAATGTTTTTAACGTTTTTTGTAAATACAGTAAAAGCAGTTCACGAACACGCCGATTTGTTAAGAGCATCAATCGCATCTATTAACAACGATCACCGTTTAGGTGCAAACGAAGCCCCACCAGCAATTATATCTATTTTCTTAGGAAGCCAACTAAACGATGTTTTAGACGAAATTGAAACTTCTAGAATAAGCAAAAAAGTGAAAGAGGATAGCACAATGTGGCATAGCATTCCTAAAATTCCTTCAATTTTATTGGATAATACCGATAGAAACCGTACTTCGCCATTTGCTTTTACAGGTAACAAATTTGAATTAAGAGCTGTTGGTTCATCAGCAAACTCATCAAACCCGATGACGGTTTTAAACATGATAGTTGCCGACCAGTTAATTAAATTTAAAGCCGAAGTTGATAAACTAATTAAAAAAGGTGATAAAAAAGATGTTGCCATTTTAACTATTGTTAAAAAATACATTAAAGAATCAAAATCTATACGTTTCGAAGGTAATGGTTATAGCGACGAGTGGGCTGCCGAAGCCGAAGCTAGAGGTTTAGCTAACATTAAAACTACACCTAAAGCTTTAGATGCATTGTTAACTGAAAAAACCGCTAAATTATTCCAAGAAACTGGCGTATTTAGTGTACGTGAAGCACATGCTCGCCACGAAATTTTAATTGAAGATTATTACAAAAAAATCCAAATTGAAGCAAGGGTAATGGGCGAATTGGTAACCAACGTAATTATACCTGTAGCTGTTGAGTACCAAACTAAATTGGTTACCAACGTTAAAGGCTTAAAAGATATTGGTTTAGATGCCGATGCTTACGAAGCGCAAATGATTATTATCAAACAAATATCGCAACACGTTAAATTTATTAAAGATAACGTTTACGCTATGGTTGAAGAACGTAAAATTGCTAATGCTTTAGAACATGCTAGAGATAAAGCAATTGCTTACGATGAGAAAGTAAAATCGTACTTTGAGCCTATACGTTACCATGTAGATAAATTAGAACTATTGGTTGATGATAACGCTTGGCCTTTACCTAAATTTAGAGAATTGTTATTTATTAAATAATTATTTTAATTATTATAAATTTAACCACCATCATTTTTATGATGGTGGTTTTTTTTTGGTTTAAAATTTGTTTTAACATAAAATAAATAGCAGTATGAAATGGTTAGGTAGAAGAGAAAGTAGCAATGTAGAGTTTGGTGGTGGTAACGGTGGGAAATTTGCATTAGGAGGTATTGGTACAATTGTAGTTGTGATTATAGGTTTAATTATGGGTAAAAATCCTATCGAACTTATCAATCAAGTATCGCAAAACGGTATGCAAACTGAGCAGGTGCAGCAAGGAGTTGACCCTCAAAACGAAGCATCAAAATTTACAAAAGTGGTTTTAGCGGATACGGAGGATATTTGGACTAAAATTTTTACGGAAAACAATATGCAATATGTGCAACCAAAATTGGTAGTTTTTAATGGTCAAATACAATCGGCTTGTGGTGGTGCTACTTCGGCATCGGGGCCGTTTTATTGCCCCGGCGACCAAAAAGTATATATTGATTTAAGTTTTTATGATGATTTAAAAAACAGATTTAATGCTTCAGGCGATTTTGCAATGGCTTATGTTATTGCACACGAAGTAGGTCATCATATTCAAAATTTAATGGGGACTACCCAAAAATTGGATGATGCCCGTAATACTTTAAGTAAAGAAGAATACAATAAACTATCGGTTAAATTAGAACTACAAGCCGATTTTTACGCAGGTGTTTGGGCTCATTACCAAAAAAATAGGAAAAATATTTTAGAAGAAGGCGATATTGAGGAAGCTTTAACGGCCGCAAACGCTATTGGCGACGATAAATTACAACAGGAAAGTCAGGGTTATATTGTACCCGATGCATTTACTCATGGCACATCGGCACAGCGTATGTTTTGGTTTAAAAAAGGTTACGAAACCGGCGACATTAAACAAGGAGATACTTTTGGGGATTTGTGATTTTGAGGTTTGATTTTTGATTACCTGAAGTAGATTTGTGATTTTTGATTTCAGATTTTTGATTGCTTGAAATAGATTTTTGATTTTTGATGTGTGATTTTTGATTACCTGAAATAGATTTGTGATGTTTGAGGTTTTATTTTTGATTGCTCATGATAGATTTAATTTTTTTTAATTTATTAATATGAGTTCGATTAGTAAACTATAGTATAATTTGCTGTAAATCAATGTTATTTACGATTTTAAAGCGTTAACGAGGGTAGCGACATCCTTTTTTTACGCCGAATCTCCCCCTTCGGGGGTCGGGGGGGGATACATATAAAAAAAGATATAGCCCTTCCTTTGTCAGGATAAACTCCCGGCGTGTTACCTTGCCTACCGGCAGGCAGGAAACGCCCAAATCATAATCAAAACTATAATAAACAATGATTTATTAATCGAACTCATGTTATCAGGTAAATTCCGTTGATTTAGATTATCTCCATTATAACTTACATATTTTTACATCAACCCAAATTTTTTAGCCAAATAAATATAATTTTATACCTTAACCCCAAATACATTTTCTGCAAAAAAATGGCTCAAAAAATAAATAAACAATCTTTCACAAATTTTATTAAATCCGAATCGCTTGGAGGCTTTGTGCTTATTTTTTGTGTTATAATTAGCCTAATAATTGCAAATAGTTTTTTAGCCGATGATTTTAACCAACTTTTAGCCATCAATTTCGGTACTAACATTTTTAACCTCCATTTAAAATACTCTTTGTTTACTTGGATTAACGATGGTTTAATGGCTGTATTTTTTTTGCTTATTGGCTTAGAAATTAAACGGGAAGTTATTGAAGGGGAACTAGCTACTTTCAAACAAGCTATTTTACCTGTTATGGCCGCTTTGGGCGGTATGCTAGTACCCGCACTTATTTATTTCTGTTTTAACAGCGGCACCCCCACTGCAGCTGGTTGGGGCATACCAATGGCTACCGATATAGCTTTTGCAATTGCTATTTTAGGTGTTTTAGGCAAAAGGGTACCACTATCTTTGAAAATATTTTTAACCGCTTTAGCTATAGTTGATGATTTAGGAGCAATACTTGTAATCGCCTTTTTTTATTCGCAACAAATACAATACAATTACCTTTTATATGCCCTGGGTGTTTTTATAGTTTTATTGATATTTAATCGCTTAAATATAAAACACTTGGCATTTTACATTTTACCGGGTATAGTAATGTGGTACTTTATACACCACTCGGGCATACACGCAACCATTGCCGGGGTTTTAACAGCGGTTACCATACCTACTAATAATACTGCACAAAAATCGCCATTAGAAAAACTAGAACACGCTTTAGGTTTGCCCGTAAACTTAATAATTATGCCAATTTTTGCATTAGCAAATACCAACATTGCATTTTATCCCACCATGTTTAAAGCATTGGCCCAGCCATTAAGCTTAGGTATAATTTGCGGATTGTTAATTGGCAAACCTTTAGGTATTACTTTATTTACGTGGCTTGCCGTTAAATTTAAAATAGCACAACTGCCGCAAAACTGCAAATGGCAACAAATTATAGGGGTAGGTATTTTGGGAGGTATTGGTTTTACCATGTCAATTTTTATTGCCTTACTTTCGTTGCCAAACTTACAATCTCAAATGATAGCGAAATTTAGCATTTTAGCAGCAAGTGTGTTTGCAGGTTTGGTGGGTTATTGGGTTTTAAACCGTTTTGGCAAGGGTGTAAGTTAATGTATTTGAATTTAATTAGGTAGTTTAATCTTAGAATCCAATCATAAAAAATGAATAACCATAACAACACGCAACTTATAAAAGCCGAAGCCCAACGTTTAGGTTTTTTGTTTTGTGGAATAGCTAAAGCCGATTTTTTGGAGGAAGAAGCACCACGTTTAGACGAATGGTTGCGTAATAACTATAACGGCAAAATGGCGTATATGGAAAACTATTTTGATAAACGCTTAGACCCTAGGCTACTGGTTGATGGTGCAAAATCAATTATATCGGTAGGTTTAAATTATTTTACTGATGAAAAACCTTTGGATGATACTGCTCCGAAAATTTCTAAATATGCTTACGGTACCGATTATCATTTTGTGATAAAAGAAAAACTGGCTTTACTTATGGAGTTTATAAACGAAACCATTGGTGAGGTTGATGGACGAGCATTTGTAGATTCGGCACCTGTGTTAGATAAAGTTTGGGCACAAAAAGCAGGCATTGGCTGGCTTGGCAAACACTCTAACTTGATTAGTAAAAAAGCGGGTTCGTTCTTTTTTTTAGGAGAATTGATTATTGATTTAGAACTTAATTACGATTTACCGTTTTACACCGACCATTGTGGCACTTGTACAAAATGTATGGATGCTTGCCCTACCGAAGCAATTATTGCGCCTTATGTGGTTGATGGTAGCAAATGTATATCGTACCTTACCATTGAATTAAAAGATAATTTACCAAACAGTTTTAAAGGTAAAATGGATAATTGGATGTTTGGTTGTGATGTTTGCCAAAATGTTTGCCCTTGGAACCGTTTTGCAGTACCCAACAAACACGAAGAATTTATTCCTCACCCCGATTTACTAGGTATGACGAAGCAAGATTGGCAAGAAATTACCGACGATGTGTTTGGCAAACTCTTTAAATCATCAGCCTTAAAGCGAACAAAATTTACTGGTTTAAAAAGAAATATTGATTTTTTAGACTGAAAATTTTTGGCTCTTCGCCATAATGTATGGTTAAATAATTTTATTGAAATATTTGGCATTTTTAGGCGTGTTAACCAATTTAGTGGTTTAACAATGTTATTGCAACACGCTGCGAATTGCTTGGCTAGCGATTTATGAATGTTTCTACAAAAAAATTTATTGACTTCCCTATCCAAATAATAGCTAGGCCGTCCCCAATCGCACACCTGTTTAATGTAAATAAATCCTATTATTAAAAGTCCATCCACTGTTTTTGGCGAAGAGCCAAATTTTTTAACGCCTAAACCTTTATAAAACTCCTTAAAATTTGCACTTTTGCAAAATATTATGGGGGAAACTAAAAAAGCAGCATTGGGGTTTATATTTATAACCCTTTTAATAGATGTAACAGGCTTAGGAATAATTATACCAGTTTTACCCACCTTAATTAAAGAATTAATTAAAGGAGATTTAAGTACAGCTGCTGAGTATGGTGGATGGCTTACTTTAGCTTACGCTTTAACCCAATTTATTTTTGCACCTGTGTTAGGCAACCTAAGCGACCAATATGGTCGTAGGCCAGTTTTATTGTTTTCGTTATTAGGTTTTGGTATCGATTATTTGTTTTTAGCCTTTGCACCATCTATTTGGTGGCTATTTATTGGGCGTATAATTGCTGGCATTACAGGTGCAAGCTTTACAACAGCAACAGCTTATATTGCCGATATTAGTACACCCGAAAAAAGAGCGCAAAACTTTGGAATTATTGGTGCTGCTTTTGGTTTAGGCTTTATTTTAGGACCCGTAATAGGTGGTTTATTAGGACAATTTGGTTCGCGAATACCATTTTTTGCAGCTGCTGGTTTTAGTTTTTTAAATTTTGCTTACGGATATTTTGTACTGCCCGAATCTTTATCCAAAGAAAACAGACGAAAGTTTGATATAAAACGAGCCAACCCTTTAGGCTCGCTTATGCAGCTTAAAAAATATCCCGCCATTAGCGGTTTAATATTTACTTTAATTTTAATGTACATTGCAAACAATGCTATACAAAGCACTTGGTCGTACTACGGGATGCAAAAATTTGGGTGGAACGAAGCCTGGGTAGGTTATTCCTTAGGTTTTGTAGGCTTAATGGTAGGCATTGTACAGGGCGGTTTAATACGTTGGGTTATCCCTAAATTTGGCCCCGAAAAGGTTTTATATATAGGTTTATTTTTATCAAGCTTAGGTTTATTACTTTTTGCTTTTGCAACTAACGGTTTATTAATGTTTGCTTTTATAGTACCTTATGCTTTGGGTGGTATTGCCGGCCCTGCATTGCAAAGTATTATTAGCGGCTTTGCCCCTGCTAATGAACAAGGGGAATTACAAGGTGCTTTAGCTAGCTTAATGAGCGCAACCACCATTTTTGCACCACCAGTAATGACTAACCTATTTGCCTATTTTACCAACAATAAAGCACCTGTGTATTTTCCGGGTGCACCCTTTTTATTAAGTTCTATATTGGTATTAATAGGTATATTTTTAGCTGCAAAAAGTTTAAAAACACACCCTGTTATTAAACAAAATTTATAAAGCCATGCTTATAAATTTACATCAAAAATTTAGGCTTTTTATTATTAATTTAATAGATTGGTTTTATCCACCTTTTAAAAAAATAATGCCATACCAAACTTTTAGGTATGCTGCCTGTGGTGGGGGTAATACCACGTTAAATATAATTTTGTACTACCTTTCTTACAACCATATATTAAAAAAACAACATTTGTATTTGGGTTTTGTAACCATAAGTTCGCATATAGCTGCATTTTTAATTGCTTTTTTAATAACGTTTCCTATTGGTTTGTATTTAAATATGTTTGTGGTATTTAACGGCTCTCATTTGCGCAAACGAATACAACTATTTAGATATTTTTTAGTGGTAATTGTTTGTATTTTTTTAAATTACATACTGTTAAGCATTTTTGTGGATATATTAAAATGGTACCCTACCCCGTCAATGGTTTTAGCTACATTTTTAATTATAATTTTTAGTTACTTATCTCAATTAAAATTTTCGTTTAAAAAACCTTAATCTTCATCGTCATCTTCTTTGTTAGGAACAATAAAAACAGGGCAATGGGCATTTCTAGTAATACTTTCGGCCATGGAGCCTAACAAAAAATGATCAAAACCTTTGCGGCCATGTGTACCCATAACTATAATTTTAGCATCCCAAGTTTTTGCAGTTTCTAAAATTTCTTTTTTAATATCACCAGTTTTTAAAATTTGAATTACGTTTAACCCATCGGCAAAATCCGCAATAATTTGTTTTAAAAGTTTTTGTGCACTTTCTTTTTTAATTTCTTCCAAATCGGGTAAAAGCAACATTTGATCACCCATTATAGGGTCGACCGATATATTAGCTACCGTTTGATACTCATCAACGTGTATCAAGGCAACTTGAGCGTTTAAATTTTTAGCCAAAGTTATACCATACTCTGCGGCTTTTAAAGAATATGTGCTTGCATCAACAGCAATCAAAATTTTATTAAATTGTATATTAGCTTTCATGTTTAATTGTTTATAATTTTATTCCTTTAAATTTAAATTATTAATTTGTTAAATAAATATCTTTTTTCAAAAACCTTGCCAATATGAACTTGCCTATAGAAATTTGCCACCTCTCTGTTGTTCCTCTTCGTGAAAATCCATCGCACAAAGCCCAAATGGTTTCTCAACTTCTTTTTGGCGAATTGTATAGCATTATACAAACCGAAAATAATTGGCTAAAAATTAAAATAGCTAATGATGGTTACGAAGGATGGATAGATAAAAATCAACACCAGAAAACCCATGAAACTGAAGCAAAAATGCTACACATAACTTTGCCAAATTTAACCTTCAAAGCATTTACACAAGTTTACAACCCAACTAAAACAATAGAATTTTACTTACCTTTTGGCTCTAATTTGCACTTTTTAAATCAAAAAATTTTAAGTTTTAATGGCATATCTTATCCTTTAAAATACGATAATTACATTTTACCCAACAAAGCATTTTTTTTTGAAAATGTAGAAAATTATGCTCGCTTATTTTTAAATGTTCCTTACTTATGGGGCGGTAAAACGCATTTTGGCATAGACTGTTCGGGCTTTACACAGCAAGTTTTTAAAGTTTTAGGCATACAATTATACCGAGATGCATGGCAACAAGCCCAACAAGGGGAAAATGTTGATTTTTTAGATACTGCAAACCTTGGTGATTTAGCTTTTTTTGATAACGAAGAAGGTAAAATTACCCACGTGGGAATGCTATTGAGTAAAAACCAAATTATTCATGCATCGGGCAGGGTAAAAATAGATAAGATTGATAATTATGGGATATTTAGTGAAGAAAAAAACGAGTACTCGCACAAGTTAAAATTTTTAAAAAGGTATTTGTAAAATTACTTTTGTACTAAAGTAAAACTTACCCAATAAAAGGCCAAATTTTTACCATTTTATCATCGCTTACCGAGATTAAATTTTCTCCATTTGCATCCCAACAAATTTGATTTACCGATAATCGGTGGCCGTTAATACCTTTATCTAAACTTAAGTTTTTGTACAAGCTATAATCGGTACTTCGCCAAATCTTTATGCTTTTATCTCTGCTGCAAGTTGCAAAAAAAGGTAAATATGGGTGAAAGGCAATTTGATAAATGGCAAATAAATGTGCAGCAATATCGGTTTTACAAAGCCAATTTTGTGTATCCCAAATTTTTAAATGAGCATCTCTAGACCCCGTAAGCATTTGTTGACTGATTGGGTCAAACCCAATTGCGCCAACACCCATAGTATGGGCTTCAAAACTATTTATAAAAGTATAATCGTTTAGCTGGTAAAGGCGTACAAAATTATCGTTTGATGCTGTAGCCAGTATGTTTGAAGAATAGCTAAAATCAAAACTTCTTATTTTTTGGCTTCCCGATGCAAAAAGGTGCACTATTTCCTGATTTTCAATATTAATAATTATAATTTTACCAGTATCGGTGGCAACCAACAACTCTTTTTTTTCACTCAAATATTTTATGCAAAAAACTGGTAATGCTACATCTTTAGTAAATAGGAGTTCGGCAGTTTCTAAATTAAAAAATAAAATATGCCCATTGTTGCAGCCTGCTATTAAATAACCATATTCACTTACAATTTCTAAAGCATAAACGGTGTAGTTAACGGGTTTAAAAATTCTCGAAAATTTTTGAGTTTGGATATTCCATTCCACAATTCCTTTATCGTTACCGGCGGTATAACAAAGGTTTTGGGTACGATGCGCAACTACAGCATAAATTGGGTTATTATGTCCTACTAAATCTATGGCTTCCATTTTATATGTGCAATTAGCTAATTGCTTTTGTGCCTAGTTTCTAAATTTTTCGCAATACTTTCTAACGAAAAACCTTTTTGTTGTAACAAAACTAACAGGTGAAATACCAAGTCAGATGCTTCATTAACAAAATCAACATCAGTTTCGGCCAAAGCAGCAATAACAGTTTCAACGCCCTCCTCGCCTACTTTTTGGGCAATTTTATTTAGGCCTTTTTGCTGTAAACTATTTATATACGACCCTTGGCGGGGATTTTCGAACCTATCTTTTATAATACTTTCTAGCTCAAAAATAAAGTTTTGGTTATAAGCCGTATCAAAACAACTGCGTGTGCCGTTGTGGCATGTTGGGCCTTGGGGCAATACGGAAATTAAAATAGTATCTCGGTCGCAATCAATACTAGTGTGTTTAACAAATAAAAAATTGCCGCTTTCTTCGCCCTTGGTCCATAATCGGTTTTTAGAGCGTGAAAAAAAAGTTACTTTCCCCTCTGCAATTGTTTTATTATAAGCCTCAACATTCATATAACCTAACATTAGCACTTCTAAAGTTTGTTGGTGTTGTATAATAACTGGCAGTAAATCGGCTTTGTTAAAATCGGGCTGTATGTTGGTTAGGTTCATAAAATATGTAAAATTAATGCGGGTTTTTAGTAAATAAGCTTTCGCAGGATTGTAATCTATTTTTGCATTAATAAACAAAAGTAAAATATTATATTGTACCCACAGCTAATCCAAACTAAAAATTTTAAAATTTGAAGGTTGAAGGATAAAATTTGATTTGAAATAGTGGTAAATAAATACGGTTTAATAAATTAAAATAACATCATTTCAATTGATAAAATTTGTTTTAATTGCCTTAATTAGAAATGGGCGTTGGTGCTCTAAGGTAGGCATGGTAAACATGCTTTCGGCTAAATGCTTGCAATTGTTAAGACAAAATAACTTAGGTTACTTATTATAAGCAAATTAAATTATAAATAACGAAAATTTGCAATTAATTTTAATACACTTTATTAAAAACCAAAATGGAAACTAACAAAACAACACTTGTACTAGGAGCAACTACTAACCCAAGCCGTTACGCTTATATGGCCGCAAACCAATTGGTAAAAACCGGACATAAAATCATTAATGTTGGCATAAAAACAGGTGAAATTGCAGGCGTTAAAATCGAAACTGCAAGCAAAATCCATCAAAATATTGATACCATAACCCTTTACATTGGCTCAGCAAATCAGCCCCAGCTGTACAATTATATAATTGCTACCCAACCCAAACGCATAATATTTAACCCCGGAACCGAAAACCCCGAATTAGAAACCCCTGCCCAACAAAACGGAATTGAAACTTTGGAAGCTTGTACGTTGGTGCTTTTAGCTACAAAACAATATTAATAAATATTTGCCCAAAAACCAAAAAGTGCCAACCTTGCTTAATTAGCTAAGTTGGCACTTTCACAAAAATTAAAATATACTATTATCCTTTAGCTACTTCGGCTAAAATAGCGTTGTTTTTTACAACTTGGCTGTGTTTAGGTTCTAACGAACGGCTACCAACTTCTATATTGGTTGCGTTTTTTAAAAATTGTACTTCTAAACGCGAAACAGTTTTGTTTCTTCTATCTTTTCTTTTTAAACGGGTTACTGCCATTGTGTTTGTTTTTTTAATATTTTTATGTTGAGGTCGAGAGCGGATTCGAACCGCTGTAGAAGGTTTTGCAGACCTCTGCCTAGCCACTCGGCCACTCGACCTTTTAATTTCAAGATTGCAAAAATAGTAAAATTATTAGATTAGCCAATTTATTTTTGCAAATAACTTTGTATTTGGGCACAAAAAATGGCCGCCGAAACAGCAACGTTTAAACTTTCGGTATTGCCTAAACTGGGTATGGTTATGGATTTTGTAATCAAAGGAAATATTTCGGGGCTAATACCCGATCCTTCGTTACCAAAAACAACAAAAGCGTGGCTAGGCCATTGGGTTTTATAAATATTTTGCCCATTTAATAAAGCTCCGTAAACTGGTATTTTTGCTTCGCTTAGTAAAGCAAAAAGTGGGGTGTAAATAATTTTAATTTGCGATAATGCACCCATTGCAGCCTGTACCGTTTTAGGGTTATAGGCATCAACCGTGTTTGGCGAGCAAAAAATATGGGTATAACCAAACCAGTTTGCAGTGCGTATAATGGTACCTAAATTACCAGGATCTTGTATGCCATCTAATACTAAATGTATTTTAGCACTGTTATATAAGTTATTATGGTTATTTTGTTGCGGTATTTTTACTAATGCTAAAATTCCTTGGGGGGTTTTTAATGTAGAAATTTTATTTAATTCTTGTTCATTAACTTCAAATAATTTAATATTTTGAGGTATTTTTGGCAAACTTATAGCTATATCTTTTATAAAAAATAAAGTATCTATAACATAATCAGAATTTAGAAACTCTGATATTGATTTTAAACCCTCAACAACAAATAAACCTAACTCTGTACGGTTTTTTTTTTGTTGCAGGCTATTAACTAAACTTATTTGAGATTTTGAAAGCATTTTACTATTATACTTTTGCAATATTAATTCTTTTTGCTTTAATAACCAGTTGCCTGTCTACTAAAAAATTAGGTAAAAACGATGCGCTTATTACAAAATTAGAATTAAAAGGATTTGACAAACAGTTTGAAGAACAAGCAGCTGCTTATGTTGCCTTAGATGTTAGACCAAATTCTCCTTTCAATTTATTTATTTACAATACTTTTAGTAAAAACGGAAAGTTAAAATTAGGTGAACCCCCACATTTGGTTGATAGCGCATTGATAGAAGTATCTAAAAATCAAATTCAAAAATTTTTAAAAACTAAAGGTTTTTTAAATGCCGAAGTAGCATCCCAAATTAAAATTAAAAATAAAAGAGCAGCGTTAACCTTTACCGCAAAGCAAGGTAAAGCATTCGTTTTTAAAGATATAAGTTTCAAAATCCCTAACGATACCATAAAAGCACTTTACCTAAATACCCGCAATACCTTTACAAAAATTACACCCGGAGCCCGTTTTGATGAAGATAGCATTGTTTACGAACGTGAGAAAATCTATTTATTGATGAAAGCTAATGGCTATTATGATTTTTTACGTCAATATGTAAGGCCTAGCGTTGATACTAATTTAAATAAAAATTTAGCTAATGTAGAAATTGCCATAATAAACCCGGTTGATGGCACTAACCACCAACAATACACCATAAATAACACTTACATTAATATACAATCGGCAGGCATAAATCCTAATAAAATTGATACAACGGTTATTGATTCGCAATACTATTTTTACGATAAATCTAATTTTTTTAAAGCAAAACGTATTGCTGATATTATTTATATAAAAAAAAATACTGATTATGATATTACCAAAGTAGAACTAACCAATAGGCGTTTAAACGAGCTTAATGTTTTTAAAAGTATAAATATAAACTTTAAAAAAACCAGCGATAGTACCAACCGTTTAAATAGTTTTTTAGACATTACTCCTTTAAAACGTAAATTTAATAGGTTAGATGGTGATTACACATTTAACTCCAGTATTACTGGGTTTAACCTAGGCTTAACCTACCAAAACCGAAATGCGTTTGGGGGTGGCGAGGTTTTTGAAGTTAAATTGCGGGGCGGTTTTCAGTTTGATAGAAACTTAACAGGCAAGTTTTTTGATAGGGTACTTAGCCGGGATTACCAAATAGGCACAAGCCTTACTTTTCCGCGTTTAATTAGCCCTATCCGCATCCCATTAATTGGTCGTTACGGTATACCCCGCACCCGGTTTGGGTTAAGTTACCAATCGTTTAACCTTACCAACACCTATAAACGTAATACGGTAGCTACTACGCTAACCTACGATTGGGTAGAAACCCGATTTAAAACCCACTCGTTTACTCCAATAAATATTCAATACTCGTTAGGAAACATCAAACAATCTGTTGCCGATAGTTTAGTTGCCCAAGGCGAACGCTTTTTTTTAACTACACTACGTTCGCAATTGGTATCTAGCAGTTTTTATACGTACACCTACAATTTTGCAAGGCTTGCCGAGTACAGTAACTTTGCTTTTTTATTAGCAAATATAGAAATTGGTGGAAACTCAACAGCATTAATAGCCAACGCAATAGGTATAAAACAAGATAACGAAGGGCAAAAGAAAATATTTGGTGTGCCTTATTATCAATTTGTTAAGCTAGAAACTGATTTTAGATATTACAAAAGTTTAGGTGGCGAAAAACAATTAATTATTCGTTTAAACCCAGGTATTGGTTTTGCGTATGGAAATGTGAAGGCTTTACCATTCGAAAAACTATTTTTTGCAGGCGGCTCCACAGGTGTTAGGGCTTGGCAAGCCCGTACTTTAGGCCCTGGTAATTATAACCGAAGTAGCTTAAAAAACGATACTGCCCGCAATAATCTTAGAAACCTAGATCAACTTGGAGATATAAAGTTTGAAGGTAATTTTGAATATCGATTTAAATTAATAAATAATTTTTTTGGTACAAAAGTTAAGGGTGCAACTTTTGTTGATTATGGTAATATTTGGCAATTACGCAACGAGGGTTTAAACCAAGCCCGCGAAATACAATTAAATAAATTATGGAGTCAGCTTGCCATTGGCGTTGGCTTAGGACTAAGGTTTGATGTAAGCTTTTTTGTTTTTAGGTTAGATGCTGGCTTTAAAATGAAAGACCCTCAGTTTATTGGCTCAAACCAATGGGTTTCTAAATATTGGTTTGATAAGGATGCTAAAAACGATTTTAAAAACACTTATAATAATGTAACTAATAAACCCGATACCTATTCGTTCACCCAAATACAATTTGGTATTGGTATGCCTTTTTAAAATATGCTTTTTAAACCATCAAATATGGTTTGTAAAATAATACCCATTGATAAACCGCTACTATGGTTAAAATAAAAATACACCGACATAAAAAAAATTGCCAGTCCAATTATTTTTTTAAACATATAACCTATTAATATTAAACCTATTGGTATTACCAATAACCAAAATAGGTTTACTTTAAAAGGTGTTAAGCTGTTATCGGTTTTGTAAACGTAATATAAATTTGAAGGATTGTTTATTTCGTTATCAAACTTGACGTACAAAAAGGAAGACTTTTTTAGAGGCAAATTTAATACCGCCTCGCCATTGTTAAACAACAAACTTTGCGACAGACCATTAACCGTAAACAAATAATTTCCATTAATTTTTTGATTGGTTTTTGTTAAAGTATCTAATGCAAAAACGGTTAACTTTTGGCTATTAACTTGGTTTTGTTTAACTGCAAAACTTTTTATAGTATAGTTTGTGAACTTGTTTTGGGCATGTACGCTTACGCTGATAAATAGGAAAATGCCTAAAAAACACATTTTTAATTGTGCTGAAAAAAGTCTAAAAATTTGCATTATTGGTTTGCGCTATTTAAATTGAATTACAATTATAATTAATTAAAATTTCGAGGCGATTAAATTTATTGAAATTAAACTTATAAATGATGCTAAGTTTAATTTCTCTTATTGAATTTACACAGTTTAGGCTGCGTTAACGATAGAGGCGGCATACTTTTTTCAAACTGACTTGCCAAGTTTTTAAAACTTGGTAAATCAGTTTAAAAAAAGATACAGCCGAAAGCGTGTTAAAACGCCCAAATAATATATTAGAAATTATTAAGTAAAATATTGATTTAAAAAATAATATCTACTCAAAAAAAAATGTTAAAGTGTAACAAAAACATCCTTTTGCTTGTCTATTAGGTTAAATTAGTAAAACTCAGATTAATGACTGCCAAAGAAAATTTAAAAGTTGCGTTACAATCAATATCGGGCAACAAATTACGCAGTTTGCTTACCGCCTTAATAATTGCTATTGGTTTAATGGCTTTGGTAGGTATTTTAACTTCAATTGCGGCAATTGAAACATCGTTAAACAACACTTTTTCTAGCATGGGGGCTAATTCTTTTACTATACGAAACCGTGGTGTGGGCATTAGAATTGGCGGTGCCGGCAAAAAAGCGAAACGTTACCCTGCAATTAAATTTAGTGAAGCCGTAGCGTTTAAAAACAGATTTGGTGTGGCCAAAACCATATCAATAAACACTTTTGTAACTATGGCGGGTACGGTAAAATACGGCAACGTTAAAACAAACCCAAACATATCGGTTTTAGGTGCCGATGCCGAATATTTAATAACTGGGGGTTATAAACTAGCACAAGGCCGAAATTTTAGCTTACGAGAAACCCAATTTGGTAGCAGCGTAGTAATTATTGGCGATGAAATTAAAAACAAGTTTTTTTCAAACGAAAACCCTTTAGATAAAATTATTTCTGTTGGGAGTGCGAAATTTAAAATTATTGGCGTTTTCGAATCTAAAGGCTCTAGTATGGGTTATGGTGGCGATAAAGTGTGCATAATTCCTGTTTTAAAAGGTAAGCAAATAACAACATCAAACAACCCAAGCTATACAATTGCAGTAAAAGTTGATAACCCGTTAGCAATGGATAATATGGTTGGCGAAGCCACTGCTTTAATGAGAAATATTAGGAGTTTAAGTGTACAAAAAGACAATAATTTTGAAGTAAGTAAAAGCGACGCTGTTGCACAAACATTAATAGAAAACCTAAAATACGTAAAACTTGCAGGCATTGCAATTGGATTTATTACGCTTTTAGGCGCTGCAATTGCGCTTATGAATATTATGATGGTTTCGGTTACAGAACGTATTAAAGAAATTGGTATTAGAAAAGCTATTGGTGCAACGCCAGCCATTATTCGTAAACAATTTTTGTACGAATCTATAATGATTTGCCTTATGGGCGGATTTTTCGGTATTTTTTCAGGAATTGTTATTGGTAATTTGCTGGCTTTAGTAATGAATGCCGGCTTTGTAATACCTTGGCTTTGGATAGTTGGCGGCGTAATTGCCTGTGTACTTACGGGGCTATTAGCTGGCTTTATTCCTGCTTCAAAAGCATCGAAACTAGACCCTGTGGAGGCTTTAAGGTACGAGTAATTTTTATATAACTATTTCACGATTTCAATCAATATAAAATTTTTGAATAATTGTTTTGTTTAAATTTTGGGCGTTTTAACACGCTGTCCGCTATATCTTTTTATCAATTGACCCGACTTAAGTCGGGGGCAATTGATAAAAAGGATGCCGCTACCATCGTTAACGCACCTAAAGAAAGCATAAATTACGCTTTATAAAATAACAAAAATTAGATTGAGGATGATACATTCTTCGCTATTAGTTACCCCTCTCCTATTAATTTGCTAACACCCAACTTTTCTGCCAAATCATTTAAATCGTTTACTACAACATCAATTAAGGGTATCCCATTTAATTTACGATCAATTTCGGCAATGGTTTCGGGTTCGCCAGGAATAATTATAGGTTGCGCTGGGTTTATGGGTTTTGCTGCTTTAAATCTTGTTATCCAATTATCTAAATGGTGTTTAAAATCTTCTTTAGGCCTAAAGCCATCTACACGCATAGCTCCCAAAAAATGTCCAATACCTTCACCGGGTTGGTTATCTAATGGGTCTAAAAAAGCTACAAAAGGCGGCACCCAAGGCCCGTAACTAGCACCCGATAGTACAGCCGAAAGTATATCAACCGTTGCACCTAAACCAAATCCTTTATGGCTACCGTGTTCCCTATCGCTACCTAATGGCAATAAAGAACCACCATTTTTTAAGTCGGCAGGGTTTAATGCAACATTTCCATCTTTATCTTGTATCCAACCTTCGGGTACGTTTTCGCCTTTTCGTTGGGCAATTTCTAACTTGCCATTAGCAGCTGTTGAAGTAGCTAAATCTACCACCAGTGGTGGATAATTCCCCGCCGGAAAAGCGTAGCACATTGGGTTGGTACCCAACATACGTTCGGTAGAGAAAGTTGGCGCAACCAACGGACTAGCATTTGTCATTGCAAAGCCAATCATATCTTTTTCTACCGCCATTAAAGCGTGGTAAGTAGCTATGCCAAAGTGGTTCGAGTTTTTTACCGCCACCCAGCCCGAGCCATATTTCTCGGCTTTTTCTATCGCAATTTGCATTGCAAATGGGGCAACTACTAGCCCTAAACCGGCATCACCATCAACGGTTGCAGTGGTAGCGGTTTGGTGTATTATTTTAATATTTGGTTGGGTGTTTATTCGATTTTTCTCCCACAGGCGTACATAACCAGTAAGCCGAGCAACGCCGTGAGAATCAATTCCTCGTAAATCTGATTTTATTAATACATCGGCTGCTAAAGTAGCATGAGCAACCGAGCAACCCATTTTTAAAAATACGTTTTCGGTAAAGTTTCTTAGTGCAGTTTCTTGAAAAATATGATACAACATTTTTATTGTAGGATGGTAAATTTAAAATCTAAGGGTTTAAAGTTTTGGATAAGTTGGGCAATAAAATCATCGCCATATTGTACATAAAATAAGCCAAAATTTTCACTCCTTTCTTGTAAATGATTATCAGGGAAAAGGGTACTTTTAATTTTATCAATATCGGCCATTGCTTCTGCAAAGTTTCTTTTCTCGGCTTTTAATATTTTTTTTTCAAGATTTTTGATGGCTTTTTGTAGCCGAGTTTTTACAGCATCGGTACTAGCCGAAAGGGTAGCATCTATTTTATGGGTACGAAGTTTTAAACTTTCGAAAACGCAATTTAAGCTACGCCATTCATCGTCTAAACTTAAATTGTGGGTAGTGTGTGCTTTGGTAAAATTGTTTTTTAAGGTAATCGTTTCGGTAAAAACATCGGTTGTTTTCAGTTGCAGTTTTTGTATTTTATGTTGGATCTTTTTAGGAATAAACATTGCCGAATTGCGTAGCATTACAATTGGGAAATTAATACCGTAAAAATCAAATGTTGGTTTTAGCTGCAACCAATAAGTTACCTCGGCAGCACCGCCTATGTATGCAATGTTTGGTAAAATAACTTCTTGATACAAAGGCCGTAATACTGCGTTTGGGCTAAAACGTTCGGGGTGTTTATCGATTTCGGTTACTAATTCGGTTTCATAAAACTTTATATTTGTATTTAAAACTTTATAAAAGTTATTTTCAAATTCTAGCCTTTCTCGTAATCCATCTTTTAAATAAAAAAAATTGATTTCTCGGGCGGCAACTTGTGGTTTTATACCAATTTCAGCAAGTTTTTTATCGCTTTCGCCGATGCATTTAAAACTGTTTTGCTGTAAAATATCTTGCTTAATAATGGATGCAAATTGTGCTTTTAAACTGGCATCGTTGGCATCTAAAATCACTAAACCATATTTGCCAAAAAGTTGATTTACCAAATACCGGGTTGCATCAGCCAAGGTATTAAATTGGGTATAAGCAGTGTTTATAACGTCGGCCAAAGTATCTGCGTTAAGCGATAAGCCTAACATTTGGTTGTATTCGTCGAGCGTTTTTTTAATGGTTTGATTACTTATTTGACCTGTTGCACCTTCGGTATTAATGTCCCAAATTAATTTTTTACCGCCAATGTGGGTATGGTTAATCTCTTCAAAATCGTGGTCTTCGGTGGCCATCCAATACAATGGAACAAAATTGTAATTTGGGTATTGTAGCTTTAAATCTAGCGAAAGTTTTATAGCAGTAACTATCTTAAAAATAAAATATAATGGGCCCGTAAATATATTTAATTGGTGGCCAGTTGTAATGGTAAAAGTGTTGTTTTGGTGTAGGATTTCTATATTTTGTATTAAATTTTGGCTTTGATTATCAATGGCTTGATACTGCGACTTTAACACTTTCACAAGCATATCTCGGTCTGCATTTAAACTTTTTTGATTAATAACTTTTTCGAAAGCTGCTATACTTGCAAACTCATTAATAAATGGTTTAAGGGTATTATCTTCATCTAAATAACGAATGATTGTGGGCGAAAAACAGCCAGTTTCTTTATAGGATATGTATTGAGCTTCCATTTAAAAAACTAAAATACTGCAAATTATGTAAATAGCCTATTTATGATTTATATTTTACAATTGTTAGATGAAATTGAGGGTTTAAACTGCTGGCTATTTTATGGAGTGTAAATTTAAACCATCATATAATCATTAAACCTTTTTATTAAATAAAGCAAAATTTAAAGGTTTAAGGCCGTTAAAATGTTATATATTTCTTTCTACATGTAATAAAGCATTAATAAAAAATTAAAATTTCATGTTCTGTACTTATCCGAAGGCTTAACTTATTTTTTAGTTCAAAATCATCCCAAATATTTGTATTCAATTAATATCTTTACCCTATATTTTGTTAAATCACATTACATATCTTAATCCAAAATCTACCGAATGGGTAACATTTATTCACGGTGCAGGCGGTAGCTACATTACGTGGTTTAAACAAATTAAAGCATTTAAAAAGCATTTTAATGTTTTGTTACTTGATTTACGTGGCCACGGTAACTCTTTGGGAAGCCAAGATTTAGGAAATGTAAAATATACTTTCGAGTTTTTAGCAAACGATATTATAGAACTTTTAAATGTTTTAAATATTAAAAAATCGCATTTTGTTGCCATTTCTTTGGGTACAATAATTCTTAGGCAACTTGCCGACAAGCACCCAAAAAGGGTAAGTAGTATGGTTTTAGCTGGTGCAATTATGCAACTAAACTTTAGGTCTAAAGTGTTAGTTGCCATTGGCAATATTTTTAAAAAAATAATACCCTACATAACTTTATATACTTTTTTTGCGTACATAATTATGCCACGCAAAAACCACAAACCATCAAGAGATGTGTTTATTAAAGAAGCAAAAAAATTAAACCAAAAAGAATTTATACGTTGGTTTAGCTTAGCCAACCAAGTTAACCCTGTATTAAAAAGTTTTAGGCAAAACGAATTAGAAATACCTATTTTTTATATCTTGGGCGATCAAGATGCAATGTTTCTGCCTTCTATTAAAGAATTGGTTAAAACACAAAAACACTATTCTACTTTAATGGTTTTTGATAACTGTGGGCATGTGGTTAATTTAGATAAAGCATATTTGTTTAACAAAAAAGTAGTAGAATTTATTAGTAAAGTTTAGATTTACTAAATTGATGTACAAATTAATTAAAATGAAATTATTGCAATTTTAAATTATGAAAAGAGAATTAATTTTAGATAAAAACCAAATTCAGCAAAAAATCAATAGAATTGCTTTTCAAATATTGGAAGATAATTTTGAAGAAAAAGAAGTAATAATAGCTGGTGTTTGGGCCAGGGGTTATAGGTTTGCAATACGCTTGCAAAGTGTTTTACAAAAAATTTGTGAAATAAAAATTACAGTAAGCAGTATTTTATTAGATAAAGAAAGTATTAATTACGATGCTTCAACTGATATTAAATTAATAAATTTAGATAACAAAGTTGTTATTTTGGTAGATGATGTTTTAAGTAGCGGCCGTAATTTGGCATTAGGATCGGCTTTTTTTTTAAAATCGCCTATAAAAAAATTACGTACCTCAGTTTTAATAAACCGCAGCCACAAACTTTTTCCGATTGCTACCGATTTTGTAGGATTAGAGCTTTCAACGGTTTTAAAAGAACATGTTCAAGTAATTTTAAATGAAAACAACGAGAAAGATGCCGTTTATTTAATTTAAAATATACGATATAATTAAAAAATTATTTCCCCAAACTAACGTTGCGATACTACAAGCAAGTTTAAATCTTTATGAGGCATGTTAAATCGGTTGCCTAAATCTTTATTAGTAAGATGGCCTTGATGCAAATAAACTGCATTTCGTACACTTGGTTTTTCCCAAATTAGATTCATAATTCCCCCCAATTCGCCAATATCTAAAAGTATAGGCGTAAAAATATTTGTTAGTGCGTAAGTTGCAGTACGACTAACACGCGATGCAATATTTGGTACGCAATAATGTGTAACGCCATATTTTTTAAAAACCGGGTTTTTATGGTTGGTTACTTCCGATGTTTCGAAGCATCCGCCTTGGTCAATACTCACATCTATTATTACCGAGTTTGGTTTCATTAAGCTTACCGTTTCTTCGCTTACTATGCAGGGGCTTCGGCCGTTGGTTGCTCTTACTGCACCAATAACAACATCGCAGGTGGTTATGGCTTTTTTTAGTACTATAGGTTGCATAACGCAGGTAAAAACACGGTTGCCAATGTTGTTTTGTAAGCGGCGTAATTTGTATAACGATGAATCGAAAACTTTAACTTGTGCACCCAAACCTAAAGCAGTACGGGCTGCATACTCGCCTACTGTTCCGGCTCCTAAAATTACAATTTCGGTAGGCGGTACACCGGTTACACCACCTAGCATTAAGCCTTTACCTTCAAAAACATTACTCAAATACTCGGCAGCAATTAATATTGATGTTGAGCCTACAATTTCGCCCATTGCCCTTACAACACTTAATATGTTAGCATCATCCCTTAAATATTCAAATGCTAATGCAGTAATTTTTTTGTGCATCATTGCGTGTAAGTTCTCCTGTTTTATAGTAGACATTTGCAGGGTTGATATTATAATTTGTCCTTGTTTCATCAATTCAATCTCAGCATCGGTTGGTGGGGCAATTTTTATAATTATATCGGCTTGGTAAACTTCTTGAGTGTTGTAAGTAATTTGTGCGCCTTGTTCGCTATAATCGGTATCGGTAAAGTTTGCCGCAAGGCCAGCACCAGCTTCTATAACTACTTTATGGTCGTTATGAATTAATAAAGCAACAGATAATGGAGTAAGCGCAATACGGTTTTCTTGAAACGAAGTTTCTTTAGGTATCCCTATAAATAATTGGTTTTTACGATTTTTTGTTTCTTCTAAAGCTTCTTGTGGTTGCAACATTGCTTGTTGGGCAATTTCCGAAAATCCATTTAGTCCTTTTACTTCCATAGGTTTGTGATTTTTGATTCGTGATTTGTGATTTTTGATGTGTGATTTGCTTGTTGGGTGTAAGTTTGGTTTGTGATTTTTGATGTGTGATTTATGATTTGCTTGTTTGGTGTGAGTTTGATTTGTGATTTTTGATGTGTGATTTTTAATTTGCTTGTTTGATGTGATTTTGATTTGTGAGTTTTGATGTGTGAGTTATGATTTGCTTGTTTTGTGTGAGTTTGATTTGTGATTTTTGATTTGCTTGTTCTGTGTGAGTTTGATTTGTGATTTTTGATGTGTGATTTATGATTTGCTTGTTTGGTGTGTGTTTGATTTTTGATTTTTGATGTGTGATTTATGATTTGCTTGTTTAGTGTGAGTTTGATTTGTGATTTTTGATGTGTGATTTATGATTTGCTTGTTGTGTGTGAGTTATGAATTGTGATTTTTGATTTAGTTTTTTATCCATAATTAGAAATAATTAAATTTTAACTTTTAAATTCAAACATGTTTTAAATTTTTAATTTTAATCAGGTTTTGAATTTTCAATTTTAACTTTTGATTTTAATTTACCCGTGTATGCTTTCAGATTTTGCATAATCTTTAATAATTTCACCTTCATAATCTAACCACTCTTGCCAACGTTTTTCAACATCAATACCTTGGCCATATTTGCGAGCAAGACCAATAAAAAGGGTGTAATGAGTAGCTTCCGATATCATTAATTCGTTGTAAAAAGAAGCTAATTCGGTATCGTTTATATGTTGCGATAGTACTTTAAATCGTTCGCAGCTACGGGCTTCTATCATTGCAGCAAGTAGCAACCTATCTACCATACTTTCAATTCGTTTTGGCTCTCCTCCCCCACGTTTTAAAAATTTGGTGAGTTGGTTTACGTAATTATCTTTTCTCTCTTGCCCTAGAATAAAACCTCGGTTTATAATAAAAGTATGTACAAGTTTAAAATGCTCCATTTCTTCCTGTACCAGTTGCGCCATTTCTTGCACCAACTCGCTAATGTTTGGGTTTTGAATAATTAGCGTAATGGCGTTAGTTGCAGCTTTTTGTTCGCAGTAGGCGTGGTCGGTTAATATTTCTTCTAAATTACTTTCTACAACATTTTTTACCCAAAGTGGGTCTGTAGGTAATTGTAGTTTGAAGATTGTTTTGATACTCATACCTACAAATATATGAGGTATTTATGGCTTTGGTGTTATTTAGGTACAAACTAAATTTAATTTTCATAAACAAATAATAATTAAAAACATATTTTTTGATCTTACTCGCAGGGCTAACGCATTTAAAAAAGCCCTAAAACCAACTCTCTAAAATCGTCGTTTAAGCAAGCAGACTCTCTTTTTTTGGGTTTAGTCAATACCACAT
>REAS01000071.1 GCA_004294495.1 Sphingobacteriales bacterium | reverse complement strand
TAAATAAAATATCTATCAGAAGAAAAAAACTAAAAGCTAGTTGCAACTTAGAATACAGGGAGTTAATGATGGTAGTTTAAAAGCGGTTGCCCTGCCCATTTCTTAATAATTGGTATTCTTTATCGTCTTTATAAAATGGAAGGCATGGCATTCCATTGTACGCATCGGTTGCTTCGCAACTACTATGTATAGGAGGCACAACCCAATTTAAATTTTTATCAATTGCACCAATTTTATTCTCTTCAATCTTTATTCTCTTCAATCTTTATTACTATAAAGTCGTTCCATGGCCAATCTTCTATCCAAATTACGTCTTCAGGGAAAACCAATCCTATATTAATGTGGTATAAATTTTCTAAAGTTTTTATTCCATTAATTTCATAATCAAAGTTTCGTACTAAAATTAAATCATAAAAAAGCACTGTATAATATTGGTACCAAACTGCAAACATTTTACCGCAGGTAAATTGGTGTAGCATTTCGTTGTTTTTAAACAATGTGCTGATTTGTGTGGTTTTGTTGTTAACTATTTTATATTCGCCCTCTTGGTGAATTTCTATATCATCCATTTTTATTAATTTAGGTTGGAGTGGCAGGTGTTAAACCGAATTAATTATCTCTATTAAAAGCCGCTTGATGTTAGGCGTACTTGGGTTTAGATTTTTAGCCCGATTTAAAACCCTAAAGAACACGTTTATTTACCCAAATTACAATTTTAAGGTCATAAAAAAAGGCTTTAAAGTATTATCTTCAAAGCCTTTTATAAGAAATATTTATACGTTTATTATTTTGCGGTATCGGATGTGTTGCTTCTTTGTATAGGAGGCATTGTGCTTGGCGCAGCCGTTTTATCAATTTGTTCTTGAATTTTTGAATCGGTTTTTTGTACACCACCTATTTTAGGGGTAGTGATATTTATTAAAACAGCTAATACCATAATGGTTATGGCTAAAATCCAGCTTCCTTTTTCTAAAATATCGCCGGTACGTTGTACGCCCATAATATTGTTTGAAGCCGAAAAACCTGACGATAAACCGCCACCTTTAGGGTTTTGAATTAAAATTATTAGTACAAGTACTATACATACAAATACGGTAAGGATGATTAAAAAAGTTGTCATTTTATTTTAAGGTGTTAATTAACTTTAAGTTCTAAGTATTTTATTTGGCTTGCAAAGTAAGTGCTTTTTTCGGGATATTTCAAACTTAATTTTTTGTAGGTTTCTAAAGCTTTTGCATACAACATTTGCTCTACATAAATTTTGGCTAAAGTCTCTGATACCAACTCACCACCATCGGCCGAACTTGCTTTGGCTTTGTTTTCAGTATCTATTTTATCGGCAGGTAAGGGCTTTATTTGAGGCTCTTCTTTAATAAATTTTTTAATTATTTTATCTTCTTTGGTAATAGGCTCTAAGGCTTGTTTATCATCTTTATACTTATCTAATGCGCCAAAGTGTAAAATATTTTCGGCAATTTGGTGATTAAGCAATTGACTGCCAGCTTGAGGCTTTAAATTTTGAGCAATGGGCTGTATATTGGTGTATGGCTGGTTATTTTCATAATGTTCTTTACGGGTTTTATTTAGCCACCACAAAAAAGTAAAGGGCAATTTTTCATCGTTGTAAAGGGCAATAGGCTCGTCTGGTTTTGGGTTTTGGGCCTCGGGTTGCGGGCTTCGGGCTTCGGGCTGTGGGCTTGGGGCTTCGGGCTTTGGGCTTCGGGCTTCGGGCTTTGGGCTGTGAGCTGTGGGCTGCGGATTATTTGATGCAAACGAACGATTGTTTATTGCCGAAATTGCGTCTTCTTCAATTTCTTTTATCAAAACACTGTCGTGATGGTCGTAGGTTTCTATTTGTGGGAAGAAGGCTGCGGGCTGCGGGGTTTCGGCTGCGGGCTGCGGGCTGTCAGCTTCGGGCATCGGGCTGCGGGCTTCTTTACCATCGATAAGGACTGTTGGCTGTTGGCCGATGGCTTCCTGCTCGAAGCCCGAAGTTGGATGCTGTTCAGTTGAATGCTCGAAGCCCGAAGCTGGTTGCTGTTCAGTTGTTGCTTCTACTACTTTTAGATTTTCATCGGCGAAAGCCAAAGGATATTCTTCAGTTATTTCTTCAAAAATATTTTCAGTTTCGGGTTCTGTTTCATCGTTTTGGGCTTCTTTATCATCGATAAGGACTGTTGGCTGTTGGCCGATGGCTTCCTGCTCGTCGCCCGAAGCCGGTTGCCCTTCAGCTGACTGCTCGAAGCCCGATGCTCGTGGCTCATTAAAAAATACGTAAAGTGCTTCTCGAGACGTGGCGTAAATGGCGGCTTTTTCTAACTTTTCATCAAAATTTGGAGTACCTAAGGTGGCTTTCGCTAAAAGGGCATGTGAAATTTGGCAGTACGGATATTGGCTTGTTAATTTTTCGAGGTTTTCTATATCTTGGCTACCTATCGATGCAACATCAGACAGGTAATTAGAAAACTGGGTTGCCGAATATTGTGTTAAATCTAGCTGCACTTTTTTATTTTTTGCTGTGAATATAGGCAAACCTTACCAATTGGCAAAAGCTCGGTTATAAATATCTTCGGATAGTTGAAGGTTAATGTTTTTAATAAGTGACTGTTCTTGAGAAGATAAACTACCTTTAAAGTCTTGAAAACGGCTAAAACTTTGGTCGAAATTTTCATCAGGTTTAAGCGAATTGCTATATTTTATTTGTACGGTTATGGTTAAACGTGTTTGGCCAGCCAAGCCGCTATTGTTACCTTGTATGGCTACCGGCCTAATATCGTAACCGGTTATACGGCCGTTAAAACTTGCTTGCCCATCGGTACGAACAAAACTTAAAGGCGATTGGGTACGTATTCTATCTTTTAAAGTTTCGGTAAAAGCCTGACTTAAAGTGGGTACTACTAATGGTGCACTGTTTTCGAAAAGGGGTACCGAAACGGTTTTCATACCCGGTGTTATTGAGCCGCCTGTAAATGAATAGCAACCAGAAAATAGCAGGATTAGCAGTAACCCGTTTGTTCGTAAACTCAGGTTTTTAATTTTGAATTTTAAATTTTGAATTTTCATACTAGTCTAAATCAAGTTCTTTAATTTTACGGTACAAGGTACGTTCTGATATGCCTAACTCTTCGGAGGCCGATTTACGTTTGCCTTTGTGTTTTTTAAGAGCTTTTTTAATCATATCGGCTTCTTTATCAATTAACGATAATGATTCTTCTATTTCTTGCACTTCGCTTTCTTGGGCAATGCTATAATCGGTATGTGGTGGTTGGTGTTGCTGTGTTTGCGGCGGTTGTATGGTTATGGCGTGGTCGTTAGTAATAGCAATATCGCGGTAAAGCGAGTTTACAATTTGTGGATGTTGACTCGCAAAATCCGACATATTATTACCCGATTTTATAATATCGGCCACCAAATGCTTTAAATCGCTCATATCTTTTTTCATATCAAACAGCACTTTGTACAATATATCTCGTTCGCTAAAATCATCTTTCCCTTGGTTTTGGTTAAGGCGCATTGGCAAATTTCCCGGGTTATCGTGTGGAATATAGTTGGTTAAAGTTTGGCCGGTAATATTTCTATCTTTCTCTAAAACGGCAATTTGCTCGGCAATATTTTTTAGTTGCCTAACGTTACCAGGCCAACCGTAATTGGTTAAAACCCTTACGGCATCGTCACTTAAGGTAATATTTGGCGAGCGGTATTTGTCCGAAAAATCGGCAACAAATTTCCTAAACAATAAATGTATATCTTCTTTTCTATCTCGCAGGGGCGGGATTTTTAGTGGCACCGTATTTAAACGATAATACAAATCTTCTCTAAATTTACCAGCCCTTACGGCTTCAAACATTTCAACATTGGTAGCGGCCACCACCCTACAATCGGTTTTTTGTACTTTAGATGAGCCAACTCTAATGTATTCGCCCATTTCTAAAACCCGTAACAAACGGGCTTGGGTGCCTAAAGGCAATTCGCCTACTTCATCTAAAAATATAGTACCGCCGTTTACAACTTCAAAGTAACCTTTTCGGGCTTCGTGTGCACCTGTAAACGAGCCTTTTTCGTGTCCAAAAAGTTCCGAATCAATAGTTCCTTCGGGTATGGCACCACAATTTACAGCTATAAATGGGCCGTGTTTACGGGCACTCATTTGGTGTATAATATGCGAAAACACTTCTTTCCCACTTCCACTTTCGCCTGTAATTAAAACCGTAATATCGGTGGGGGCAACTTGCCTAGCAATATCTATAGCTCGGTTTAATAAAGGCGAACTGCCAATTATACCAAAGCGTTGTTTTATTTCTTGTGAAGTCATTTTGTTTTTAGTCGTAAGTTAAATTAGTCGTAAGTCATTTTTTTGTTGTAGATAGTCTTTTTTTTAGTCGAAAGTTGATTTAGTCGTAAGTCATTTTTTTGGTGTAGATAGTTTCTTTTTTAGTCGTAAGTTAAATTAGTCGTAAGTCATTTTTTTGTTGTAGATAGTCATTTTTTTAGTCGTAAGTTGTTTTAGTCGTAAGTCATTTTTTTGGTGTAGATAGTCTTTTTTTAGTCGTAAGTTGATTTAGTCGTAAGTTGTTTTAGTCGTAAGTCATTTTTTTGGTGTAGATAGTCTTTTATTTAGTCGTAAGTTGATTTAGTCGTAAGTCAAATTAGTCGTAAGTCATTTTTTTGTTGTAGATAGTCTTTTTTTTGTTCAGTTTTATTATTGTGGTTTAACGATTTTTAGGATGCGAGTTCAATCAAAAATCACACATCATCAATCCAAAATCGAACCAATAAGCGTTGCTGTGGTGGTTCTTTCAATCAATACGTTTACATAATCGCCTGGTTTATTAGGTTCCGTTACCGGGAAAATTACCATCGAATTATGTTCGGTTCGGCCGCAATAATCTAATTTAGATTTTTTAGATAATCCTTCAATTAAAACCCTTTCTATTTTTCCAATACGTTTTTGTGCTCTTAAAAAGCTATGTTTTTGCTGTAAATCAACAATTTGTGTTAGTCTAGTGCTTTTAACAGCATCAGGAACATCATCGGCAAATTTTTTGGCGGCGGGTGTACCTGGCCTTTCCGAGTAGGAATACATATACGCAAAATGATATTTAGCGTATTCCATCAGGCTTAAAGTATCTGCGTGTTCGTCGTCTGTTTCGGTACAAAAACCAGTAATAATATCGCCCGATACGGCACAATCTGGCAAAATTTTATGTATGGCATCCAACCTTTCTAAATACCATTCGCGGGTATAAGTACGGTTCATTAAACTTAAAATGCGGCTGTTGCCCGATTGTACGGGTAAATGTATGTGCTTACAAATGTTATCGTATTTGGCTATGGTGTGCAGCACTTCATCGGTAATATCTTTAGGGTGCGATGTTGAAAACCTAACTCGTAATAGCGGATTTACCAGCGCAACCATTTCTAAAAGCTTAGAAAAATTTATGGTTTGGCTATTTTCTTCGGCAGTGGCCGATTGTGGTGTAAACTTATACGAATCTACGTTTTGACCTAAAAGTGTAACCTCTTTGTAACCGGCATCAAACAAATCTTGTGCTTCTTTAACAATCGAAACTGCATCTCTACTGCGCTCACGCCCACGGGTAAACGGCACTACGCAAAACGAACACATATTATCGCAACCACGCATTATAGAAATAAATGCCGAAATACCGTTGCTATTTAAACGTACCGGGCTAATATCGGCATAGGTTTCTTCTCTCGATAAAAGCACATTAACGGCTTTGTTGCCTTCCCAAACTTGGTTAATTAAGTTGGGTAAATCGCGGTAAGCATCGGGCCCTACAACTACATCAACCAGTTTTTCTTCCTCTAAAAATTTGGCTTTTAAACGCTCGGCCATACAGCCCAAAACGCCAATTAAAAGGCCAGGTTTTTTCTTTTTAACCGCCGAAAATTGTTTTAAACGGTTACGAACTTTTTGTTCGGCGTTTTCACGGATAGAACAGGTATTTATAAAAATAGCATCTGCAATTTCATAATCGGCAGTAGTTTCAAAACCATTATCTAATAAAATAGAAGCCACAATTTCGCTGTCCGAAAAATTCATAGCGCAACCATAACTTTCTATATATAGTTTTTTTTGGCTTTGTGCCGATTGTTTTTTTATTACCAACGCTTCACCTTGTCGGGCTTCATCGTGTGGTTTATCTAAAATTGCAGTATCTAACATAAAAAATGTTTGGGATTGCAAAGATAAATAAAAATGACACTTTGGCAGTTAAAAAATGTGAAATTTTTTAGGGTTTGGGTAGGTTGATTTTTTTATTAACAAATTTTCGGAAGAAGTAATTACAAAAAAAATATTTTACAATTTATGGTTAAAAAAAGCTGTTAAAAATCTTTTATGTCTGCTAATTTTGGCTATTTTTTTAATTATACTTAATTCGATTAATTACTTTTTTCTTTCACATCTCTATGTAAAAATACATTTTTTGTGCTGTTTGTGGTTGAATAACCAACGGCTGATGTAAAACCTAATATTTTCCATTCGTTATTAATGAGCTTAAATGTTCTGCTTTGAAGTAGCATTTTAACTTTTCCGTCAATTACATGATTTTTTTTGTATTGCACAAAAGCCAGTTTATCAGCTATTTCGACTTTAAAATCTTGAATTGTATCATGTTTTAATACTATATCCGAATACGGAGTAGGATTTTCCTTCATCCATTTACTAATAAATTGATTTAAATCATTCCATCCAATAGCTCTTAAAGTAACATCTTCTTCCACAAATATCCAAAAAACCGAATTAGAGTGTACAAAATGTTTGCGCCATTCTATACTATCTTTTTTATAAAGGTGGAGGTTTTCTTGATTGGAAATTAACTTTAATCTTTCGATTATTTTTTGAGTTTTAGGAGTTAATGTGGCTTTATTTTTTGTAACGCAACTTGCACAGAAAAAAATTATAATTAATATTAAAAGTTTTCGTGTTACTAAAGTCATAATTTTTATTGTGTTTGTAAATTAATGTATGTATTTGGCTTACCATCAAGTGATAAATTATTTGCCACTAGTGTATATTTAAAAGCCATAAACCTAAATAAAATTTTAGTAAACCTTATATGATAGTTAAAGTTAATTTAAAAGAAAAAAAAGAATAGAAATTGGCATTTATTACTTGAATTTGCCAATTATAATTTACTCACTTGCTAAAATTTACTTATAAAACATAAATTCTTCACAATTAAAATTTAAAAGCAACCAGTAATGTCAAAACTAAATTGCTAGTAAAACCAGTTATTTACCATCCAAAATTTCATTAACCAGTCTTTCAAAATCATTTAAAAGTTGCTGGCCGTGGGTTGCGGGATAAACTTGGGTAAATAAAACAGCAATTGTGTTTCGTTGAGGGTCTATCCAATAAAAAGTATTAAACTCGCCTTTACCACTTAGTTTTCCTGCTTTTGAGCCGCTTTGTAAATCAGCATTTGTTGCAATTGTAAAACCAAAACCATATTGATTATTGCCTGCCAATAAATTCCCTATCTGATTTTGTGTAGCCTGCTCAACACTTTGTACACTTACAATTTGCTTGTTGTTAAACATGCCTTTGTTTAAAATCATTTGTAAAAATTTTGCATAATCTTGGGTGGTACTAACTAAACCGCTACTTGCCGATAAATAAGATTTTGCACCACTAATAGGGTAATTTAGGTTTAATTTTTGCTGGTTAAGCGGTGTGCGCTCTAAGCGTTCGTTTTGTGTTTCGGTGTACATAACGGCTAAACGGTTGGCTTTTAAAAGCGGGAGAAAAAAATGAGTATCCTGCATACCTAGTGGCCGTAAAATGGTTTTGCTAACTGCACTATCTAAAGTTAAGCCCGATGCTTTTTCTATAATTGCACCCAAAACATCGCTACTTAAACCATCATAAAAAGCGCTATTTGGGTTAAAAGCTAAAGGTAAATTAGCCAGTTGTTTCATTTTATCGGCTAGGGTAATTTTATCGGCTGATGCTAAAACAGGGATTTTATTTTTTTGGTAAATGAGTGCTAGAGGGCTATCTAAAACTCCGCCAATGCCCGATGTTTGTGTAAGTAAATGCCTAACAGTAATTTCGGTATTAGCTGGTATTGAAGTGTATGTGGTATCTTTAGGGCTGTAGCTGAGCAGTGTTTTAGGATTAGCAAATTCGGGTATATATTTATAAACTTTATCATCTAAACTTAACTTACCTTTTTCTATTAAAGCCAAAGCAGTTAAAGAAATAATAGGTTTTGTTAAACTGGCTATTCTAAACTCATCGGTAATACGCAAAAGTGCTTTTGTTTCCCTATCTCTAAATCCAAAGCCTTTATTGTAGAAAATTTTGCCGTTTTTGGCAACCAAAATTGTTGCACCGGCAGTCCATTGGTTTACTAACGCAGTTGCAAATAAACTATCTAAGCGATCTGATATTTTTTCATTAATACCTAAATTTTTAAAATTAGTTGCCACAGTTAGCCCTGTATTTATTTGTGGCGAGCAGGAATTTAAACCTATTACTATAGCTAAAAAAAGGGCATTAATTATACTTTTTGGTATCATTTAAAATTAGATTTTGATGATAAATACATGAGTAAAATGTAGGTTGATTCCCCAAATATCAACAATATAAATTAACTACATTTTTTAATGTAGGTTACGTTAAACTTAAATTGAGTTACTAGATTAAAATCTTAAAATTGAGTTTAACAAAAAAACACTTCCGTTTTGCAGAAGTGTTTTTGGATGTAGCGGGGAGCAGGATCGAACTGCCGACCTCAGGGTTATGAATCCTGCGCTCTAACCATCTGAGCTACCCCGCCAAATGGCGTGTTTTTTAAATCGTTTGCAAATATAACCGAATTTACCTTTCTTTAGGAAAAATATTAAAAAACTTCCAAATTCTTAAATTTGGCAATTAAAATAGATGGTAGAGAAACAGAAATACACTTTAGAGTACGAAATTAGGTCATCGGCAAAAATATTATATAATTTTATTAGCGAACCAAATGGCCTTTCGCAATGGTTTGCGGATGATGTAAACATAAAAGATCATATATATACCTTTGCTTGGAACGATGGCGAACAGCAAAATGCTAAACTACTTGCAATTAAAGAAAATAAATTAGTGCGTTTTAAATGGTTAGATGATGAGCCTCAAACATATTTTGAAATGGAAGTACAAAAAGACGAACTTACAAACGATGTTGCGCTAATTATTACCGATTTTGCTTTTAAAGATGCTATTAAAGATAAAACGTTAGTTTGGAATATACAGATAGAAAACCTGTTAAGCGTAATTGGAGCTTAAACTTAAACTGCTTTGAAAAAAATTTATCTCCTTTTATTAAAGGCATTTATAAGGCCATTTATTGTTACTTTTTTTATAGTAATGTTTGTGCTTTTAATGCTTTTTTTATTTAAGTATATTGATGATTTAATTGGCAAAGGTTTTAAATGGTATGTAATTCTAGAATTAATGGGTTATGCGGCAGCTACCAATGTTGCTATGGCTTTACCGCTATCTTTCCTTTTATCAAGTATAATGACCTTTGGTAACTTAGGTGAAAACTTTGAGTTAGTAGCCATAAAATCAGCGGGAATATCGTTACAAAGGGCAATGATGCCGCTGCTGATTCTTATTTCATTTTTAAGCGTTGGGGCATTTTTTTATTCTGATTTTATTTTGCCTAAAGCGTTTTTAAAAATGGGTGCTTTATTGTACGATGTTAGAAACCAAAAAGCCGCTTTTTTAATCGAAGAAGGTGTTTTTAACAACAGTATTCCTGGATATTCTATACGGGTAGAGAAAAAAGAAAAAGATGGCGACCTTCTTAAAAAAATAATTATATACGACCAAACAAAAGGTATAGGCAATACCAACGTTACCATGGCCAAACAAGGCGAAATGTATAAAACTGAGGATGGTAACTTTTTAGTTTTAAAACTTAAAGATGGTGTTAGGTACGAGGAAAGTGCCGGTGACCATAGTTTCGACCCACGGCAACGCCTTACCCGTTTACGCTTTAAACAAACCGAACAAAAATTTGATTTATCGAGCTTTAGCTTTAAACGAGAAGATGAAAGCTTGTTTAAAAATAATTACCAAATGCTAAATCTTAAGCAGTTAGAACATTCTAAAGATTCTACCATAAAACAAACCGATAGTTTAAAAAATGCTCTTTTTTTAGCATCATCTGGCTATTACCGAATATTTAACGAGGCGAAGGCCTACAAAAAATACAAGCCCCAAAATAAATTTTTAAAAGGAGGTATTTTAAACGGCATTGATAGTACGCAAACATTAAAATCAACGGTGGAGCAAGCTGTTAGTATGGCAAAAGCAGTTACCGATAATGGCAATATGAACGTTATACAGCTAGACGAAACTGTAAAAAATGTTCGGCGATATTTGGTAGAATATCATAAAAAATTTACACTATCTTTTTCATGCTTGGTATTATTTTTTATTGGCGCACCATTAGGGGCAATAATTAGGAAAGGGGGCTTAGGTTTACCTGTGGTAATTTCGGTTTTTTTCTTTTTGATTTTTCATATTGTTAGCACCATAGGCGAAAAATCGGTTAGGGAAGGTAACATGTCGCCATTTTTAGGTATGTGGTTAGCCATAATTGTGTTAACGCCCTTAGGCTTGTTTTTAACTTATAAAGCCACCGCCGACTCGGCCTTGTTTGATGTTGAGTTGTACAAAAGTTGGGCAAAAAAAATAGTTAGTTCTTTTAGTCGTAAGTCGAAATAGTCAAATTAGTCGTAAGTCAATTTAGTCGTAAGTCAATTTAGTCGTAAGTCGAAATAGTTGTAAGTCATTTGCGGGATGGAGATAGTCTTTTTTTTAGTCGTAAGTCGGGTTAGTCAATTTAGTCGTAAGTCGAGATAGTCGTAAGTCATTTGCGAGATGGAGGTAGATTTTTTTTTTGTAAGTTGAGATGGTTGGTACTCATAAGTTAAAAAATTTTATTAGTACAAGCCTATTTCAAACCTATAAGGTTTTAAAAACCTTATAGGTTTAAGAGCCAATATCTACGCCAACAAACTTGCTGCTGCTGTATCTAAAAACCAATAAACTTGGCCATTGCATGGGTTTATTAATTGTGCGGGATATTTTTCAATATCTTTTCCCCCTTTTATAACCGCTTTAACAGCTTCGGCTTTAGCCAAACCAAAAGTTAAAAAAGCAATATTTTTTGCTTTGTTTATAAGGGGAGCAGTTAAAGTAATGCGGTAAACTTGTTGTGTTTCTACATACACTTCTTTAACCAACTCTTCATCAATCCATAATACCGATGTGTGTGGAAACAAGGATGCAGTATGCGCATCGTTTCCTAAACCCAATAAAATTAAATCAAAAACAGGTTCTTCATCAAAAAACAAGCAAATACATTTGGCATATTCTAAAGCTGCCGAAGCAGGATCTACCTCGGTGTCTACCGCAAAAATATTTTCTTCAGGTATGTTTAAGGTATCTAAAAAAGCAGTTTTTGCCATTAAATAATTACTGTCTGGGCTATCGGCAGGTACATAACGCTCATCCCCAAAAAAGAAAAAAACATTGTCCCAATCGGTTGCAGTTTTATAATCTGCTGCAAGCAATTCAAACATTTTTTTAGGCGAACTTCCGCCCGACAGTGCAACCGTAAAGCGGCCATTCTCGGCAATAGCTTGGTTGGCGGTTTTTACAAATAAATCGGCGTTAAGCCTAATTAATTCGTCTATATTTTCTTTAACAATAATTTCCATTACGATTTTGGTTTTTTAGGTAAACTGTACCAGTGGTAGCCATCTTTGGCAATTAAAGCTTCGGCAAGCTCGGGACCCCAACTATCGGCCGAGTAATTAGGGAAGTTTAGGCTTGTTTTTTTCTCCCAAAATTCTATTACCGGCATTAGCAATTCCCAAGCAACTTCTACTTGGTCGGCTCGCATAAACAAGGTTTGGTCGCCTTGTAACACATCTAATAAAAGTGTTTCGTAGGCTTCTGGCCCCTCGTGTGTGTAAGTGCCTTGGTAATCAAAAACCATATCAACAGGGTTAAGTACCATATTTACGCCTGGGCGTTTGGCTTGCACTTGCAGGCGTATGCTCATTTCGGGCTGTATGCTTATAATTAAGCGGTTTTGTTGCCAAATTTCTGCAGCATCCTCAGGGAAAATTTTATGCGGCACATCTTTAAATTGTATGCTAATTATAGATGATTGTTGGTGCATACGTTTACCAGTACGTACATAAAAAGGCACATTTTGCCATCTCCAATTATCCACAAAAAACTTAAGGGCAGCAAAAGTTTCGGTATTAGATTGTGGGTTAACCCCTTTTTCTTCTCGGTAACCGTTTACCTCCTCGCCCTCAACCCAACCACTACTATATTGGCCACGAACTATATTTTGGTTAAGCTCTTGAGCGTTAAAAGGCCTTATGGCTTTTAGTACATCTACACGTCGGTTGCGCACTTCATCTGCCCCAAAACTCACTGGCGACTCCATAGCTACCAAGCAAACCAGCTGTAGCAAATGGTTTTGTACCATATCTCTTAAAGCGCCCGAATGGTCGTAATATCCGCCACGGTCGCCTACACCAATTTTCTCGCTTACCGATATTTGTACGTGTTCAATATAATTACGGTTCCAAACGGGTTCAAACAAAGCGTTGGCAAACCTAAAAGCCATCATATTTTGTACCGTTTCTTTACCCAAATAATGGTCTATGCGGTAAATCTGACATTCATCAAAAATACCTCTTAATAAAATATTTAAGGCTTTCGCCGATTGTAAATCGTGACCAAAAGGTTTTTCAATTACCACACGGCAGCGCAATTTATCTTCGGTAAGTTTAACTTTTGCCAAGTTTTCGGCAATTATAGGGAAAAACCTAGGCGCAACTGCAAGGTAATGAACTACGTTAGCTGGTTCAGTCCAGTCGTTATCACATTTATCAATAATCTCGCTTAAGTTTTGGTAAGTTTTTTCTTGTTCTAAATCGGCTTGTAAAAAAGTAATATTTTCGGCAAAAGCCTTCCAAGTTTTGCTATCAGGTTTCCCGCTTCTACTAAACTCAGTAACGCCGTCAAGCATTTCTTTGCGGTAGCTTTCGGCAGTATATTCGGTACGCCCTAAACCAATTATTGCAAATTGATTAGGCATAAATTTATCAAGATAAAGATTGTATAAGGCCGGTATTAATTTTCGGGCAGCCAAATCGCCGGTTCCGCCAAAAATCATAAATACGGTTGGTTTTATGCTTATTTCTGTTTTCATTTTTTGTGTTTTATAAGTATAAAATTAATTTTCCCATTGGGTATGAAAAACGCCATCGTGGCCTATTTTTTCGTACGTATGTGCGCCAAAAAAATCGCGTTGCGCTTGTATTAAATTACTTGGCATATTGCCACTGCTTAACATTTCGAAATAGCTTAATGCTGCCGTAAATGCAGGTGCACCTACGCCTGCGGCCATAACACTTGCCAATACACTACGTGTTGCAGGCAAAATTTGTTTTACGCTTTCGCTGATTTTGGCATCTAATAGCAAATGCTCTAAACCACTATTGCCGTTATACGCTTGGTACATATCTTCTAAAAACTTAGCTCTAATAATACAACCACCACGCCAAATTTTAGAAATCTCGGCCAAATTTAGATTGTAATTATAAGCTTGCGATGCCATATATAAATTGTGCATTCCTTGGGCATAAGTTACCGCGGTGGCAAAATACATAGTTTGCTCAAGCGCAATTAAAAACTCGGCTTTATCGGTTTTTATGGTTTGTTTTGCGCCATAAATAGCCTCGGCATTAAGCCTTAATTGTTTAAGTTTTGATAGATTGCGCATAGTTACCGCAGTATCTATCACGGTAATTGGAGCTTCTAAATCCATTGCAATTTGGCTTGTCCACTTGCCTGTACCTTTAGATTTTGCTGCATCTTTAATATCATCTAACAGTAAATGGTCCGCACCAGCTTCTTTATAAGCAAAAATATTTTTGGTAATTTCTATCAAGTACGATTGTAAGCGACCATTATTCCAGCCTTCAAATACCTCGTAAATTTCTTCGTTTGGCATTTGCAAACCGTTTTTCATAACCGAATAAGCTTCGGAAATTAGCTGCATTAAAGCATATTCTATACCGTTATGCACCATTTTTACAAAATGCCCCGATGCCCCAGGGCCAATATAGGTAACACAAGGCTCGTTATTTACCTTAACCGCAACGGCCTCAAAAATCGGTTGTACAAATGCGTAAGCGGCTTTGTCGCCACCCGGCATCATACTTGGCCCATGCCTTGCACCTTCTTCGCCACCAGAAATTCCCATTCCAAAAAAGTGCAACCCAGCTTGATTAAGCTCAATTACACGGCGTTCGGTATCGGCAACGTACGAGTTTCCGCCATCAATAATTATATCACCTTTATCTAAAAGCGGAATTAATTCGGCAATTACATTATCCACAATTTTACCTGCCGGCACCAAAAGCATAACCGCTTTAGGACTTTGTAGGTTGGCTATAAAGTCTTTAATATCGCTAAATCCGATAGTGCCAGTTGGCTGACCTTCGTGATTTATTTTTTCTACCATTTTTAAATCACGGTCGTACCCGCAAACGTTAAAGCCGTGGTCGGCCATATTTAATAATAAATTTCGGCCCATTGTGCCTAGGCCTATCATACCTAAAGTGCATTTTTTATTTTCCATTTTTTTGTTTTGGGCTTTTGGCCACTTGTTTGTTGTTTTAGGCTATTGGCCGATGGCTTTTAGCTTTTGTAGGTTGTATATTGCTTATTGCCGATGGCTTTTAGCGTTTGTTGATTTTTTATTTGGGCGTGTCCCCCTCCAAAAAAGGGGGGCGGGCTTTCCGCTGCAAGTCCTCAAAAAGCTGCGTTACACTTCGCTTTTTTCCGGGCTTTCCACTTCAATCCCTCACGCAAAAATGTGTAAATTATCTGAACTATGATTTTTGTGATTTATTTGAAACTATTATTTTTATATTTTGAATTTTTTATACACAATTAGGCACAGTAAAATTGGTAAATTATCTAAATTTTGATTTGTTTGATTTTTTAAAATTTTGCACATTACGTTTTAAATTTTTTGTTAGTTAATCTTTTGAAATTTAGTTTAGTTTCTCCAAAATTAATCAATAAACCAATTTCTAAATTATAAGCCTCTAAATAATTTATAGCTTGCGCAAAATGTACGTCTTCTAAATTAGTTATGGCTTTTAATTCAACAGAAATTAAGCCATTTACTAGAAAATCAACTCTTCTTGTGCCTATGTGTTGTTCTTTATAAAAAATGGGCATTTCAAATTCTCGGCTAAATACTATACCGGCTAATGCCATTTCAATTTCTAGGGCTCTTTGGTAAATAACTTCTTGAAAACCAGTGCCCAAAGTTTTTTGCACCAACATTGCACAACCAATAATTTTAGCTGTTAAATCCGAATATTTGTATTGTTCATTTATAATTGCCATAAATCACTTTAATCAAAAAAATCATAGTTCAGACTACTGTGTTTGGTGCACCATAAACCACGGTAAAACAATTCTCATTTTACAATAGCCACAAATCACTTTAATCAAAAAAATTATAGTTTAGACATTAAAATACCACCCAAAAAAAGGGAGTAACCAGTAAATTTTACTAATTACTCCCCATTAATTAGTATCTAAAATTACCCAATAACTAACTTAGCTTTCGCTACTACATTAGCTACGGTAAATCCAAATTCTTCCATTAATACTTCGGCAGGTGCCGATTCGCCAAAACGATCTAAACCAATAGCAAAACCATCATCGGTAACGTATTTATGCCAGCCTAAGGTTGAGGCCATTTCTACCGAAACACGTTTTTTAATATGTTTTGGTAAAACCGAGTTTTTGTATTCGGAATCTTGTTTCTCAAATAATTCCCACGATGGCATACTTACCACACGGCTGCTAATACCTTCGGCTTTTAATTGCTCTTGCGCTTTCATAATCAACGAAACTTCGGAACCTGTTGCTAACAAAATTACCTGTGCATCGCCTTCACAATCTGATACTATATAAGCACCTTTTTCAACATTTTGTGCACTTCCATATTTAGTTTGATCTAAAATTGGTAAAGCTTGACGAGTTAAAATTAAACAAACCGGGCCTGTGGTATGCTCTAAAGCTACACGCCAAGCTTGTGCCGTTTCGTTGGCATCGGCAGGGCGTAAAACCGTGATATTTGGTATAGAACGTAAAGAAATTAACTGCTCAACCGGTTGGTGTGTGGTACCATCTTCGCCTAAACCAATACTATCGTGGGTGTATATAAAAATAGAACGTATTTTCATAATGGCGGCCAAACGTATTGGCGGACGCATATATTCCGAAAATATTAAGAACGTTGCACAGTAAGGTATTATGTTGTGCGATAAAGCCATACCATTTGCAATGGCACCCATTGCGTGTTCGCGAATACCAAAATGGAAATTACGTCCGCCGTAATTATCGGCAGTAAACGATGTTGCACCATCAATTAAAGTATTGGTTGATGGGGCTAAATCGGCCGAACCACCAATCATTTGTGGTAAAGTTGCAGCAATTGCGTTTATTACTTTGCCCGATGCGCTACGGGTGGCAATAGCTTTATCAGTACCTGCAAAAACAGGTAAAGTATTTTTCCAATCTTGAGGTAAAGCACCGCTGGCTAGCAATTCGTAATCGGCCGCTAAGGCGGGATAAGCTGCTTTATAATCGCTGTAAAGTTGGTTCCAAGCGGCTTCGTCGGCAGCGCCTTTACTTCCTTTTTCGTTGTAAAAAGCTAAAACATCGGCCGGTATTACAAAGCTTTCTTCGGGGTTAAACCCAAAAGCTTTTTTAACTAATTTTAATTCATCAACACCCAATGGCGAACCGTGAGCTTCGTAACTATCCACTTTATTTGGGCTACCAAAACCAATATGGGTACGCACTTTAATTAGCGTAGGTTTATCGGTAACTAATTTTGCTTCTTCAACTGCAGCTGCAATGGCGTCAATATCATTTCCATCGGTAACCACCAAAACTTGCCAGCCGTAAGCTTCAAAACGCATTTTTACATCTTCGGTAAACGATACATCTGTATCACCTTCGATAGAAATATGGTTATCATCGTACAAATAAATTAAGTTACCTAGTTTTAAATGGCCAGCTAACGATGCAGCTTCTGATGCTACGCCTTCTTGCAAATCGCCATCGCTAACTATAGCGTAAATGTTATAATCGAAAAGGTTAAAACCCGGTTTGTTAAACCTTGCGGCCATGTGTTTTTGTGCGATTGAAAAACCTACACCATTTGCAAAACCTTGACCTAGTGGGCCGGTGGTAACTTCTATACCTTGCAAATGTCCGTACTCGGGGTGGCCAGCAGTTTTGCTGTGCATTTGTCTAAAATCTTTAATATCATCTAAGCTAATATCATCATATCCAGTAAGGTACAACATACTATATTGCAACATACAACCGTGGCCTGCCGATAAAATAAACCTATCTCGGTTTACCCATTTAGGGCTTTTGGCGTTGTATTTCATTTGGTTGGCATATATTACGTGTGCCATAGGTGCTGCACCCATTGGCATTCCTGGGTGACCCGAGTTTGCTTTTTGTACTGCATCGGCCGAAAGAATACGTACCGTATTGATTGCTAATTGCTCAATTGTTTGATCTTTAATTTCCATTTTCGATTTGTTTTTGGGTTGGATAAGCAGTTTTTACGCAGTAACTTTCGGCTACTCGCCATAAAAATGCACCTCCTTTTATCCCGTCTTTGTTACTAACTATTTGTATATTATTGTCTAATTTAAAATTTAATCTTTTGGCGTTGCCTCCGCTTAGAAAAAGTTTATCGTAATTAATTACGGTTTTGTAGGTTTCTAAAACTTCTTTCATCCTGTTATTCCAATTTTCTAAGCCCTCTTTTTGCAACGCTTTTTCGCCAATAAAGGCATCGTAATCTTTATTTTTTCGTACCGGAAGGTGCGCTAGCTCTAAATGAGGAAGCAAGCCACCATCCATAAATAAAGCAGTACCAAAACCAGTGCCTAAGGTAATTACCATTTCTAAACCTTTGCCGCTAATTAATGCTAATCCTTGAAAGTCAGCATCGTTTACAACGCGTATGGGTTTTTGTAATTCGTTGGCTATCAGTTGCCCCAGATTTACATCTGCCCAATAATTGTTACCTAAATTAGGTGCAGTTTTAATTATACCATCTTTAACATATCCTGGAAAACCAATAGAAATTTTATCATAAGGCGGAAAGTTACGCACTAAATCCCTAATTGCTTTTACAATATTTTCGGGAGTTGATGATAGCGGTGTTTCAATGCGTTGATATTCGGATAAATATTCCCCGTTTTTATTTAAAACAGCAGCTTTAATGTGCGAACCACCAATATCTATAGCTAAAACGCTATTATATTCTAAATCTGAGTTAATTTTATCGACCATTAGGCATATTTTTTTAGGTTTTTAAGCTTTAAATACAAAGCTATAAACATAAATTTTTTTATTTGAATTTAGGTTAACTTTAAGCTATTAAATACAATTTTTACTATTAACCTCAGTTTGATTTATAATACATTGTTTATTATAATTTTGAGAACGATTTGGGCGTTTTAACACGCCGTCCGCTGTATCTTTTTTTATTTGTTTATCCCCCCGACCCCCGAAGGGGGAGATTCGGCGAAAAAAAAGGATGCCGCTACCGTCGTTAACCGTTAGTTTGCATAAGTAAAAAATAATACTGAAATTTAAAAGGAAGCAGAGGTGAACTGTCGTCGTTAAT
>REAS01000191.1 GCA_004294495.1 Sphingobacteriales bacterium | reverse complement strand
AAATTTATTGTGATAACCCAGTCTAAACGGTTGAGATATTTTAGGGTTTTTGGGTTTTGTGAGAAAATTCAGGGGTTTCCGTTCTGACACTAAATATAACCAAAACAAAACATTTAATATTTTGTAATAGGCTATAATTAGTTCATTTTAGCTGAATATGGATTTATACACCCAAACCTGTTTGCAATGCAGCAAAGTAATTACAAATAGTTACAGCACATCGTTTAGTGCTGGTATTAGGGCTTTTGGTAAAGATTTAAGAATGCCTATTTACGCAATTTACGCTTATGTACGCTTTGCCGATGAGATTGTGGATACGTTTCATAACCAAAACAAAGAAGCTTTAATTTCCCAATTTAAAACCGATACTTTTACAAGTATAACCCAAAAAATAAGTTTAAGCCCGGTTTTACATAGCTTTCAATTTGTGGTAAATAAATACCAAATACCACATAATTTAATTGATGCTTTTTTAAAATCTATGGAAATGGATTTAGATAAAACAGCTTACAGTAAAGATGGTTATGAGGAATATATTTATGGTTCGGCAGAGGTAATTGGTTTAATGTGCCTTAAAATCTTTTGCAATGGCAATGAAAATCAATACCAAAACCTATTACCACAGGCAAAAAGTTTGGGTGCAGCTTTCCAAAAAATTAATTTTTTAAGAGATATAAAATCCGATTTTGAAGACCGTGGTCGTACTTATTTCCCTGGTGTAAATTTTGCTAACTTCACCAATACGGATAAAAAAACAATAGAAACCGATATTCAACAAGATTTTGATGATGCATTAGTTGGGATAAAAAAATTACCTAATAGCAGTAAAAAAGGCGTTTATGTTGCTTACGTTTATTATTTAGCCTTGTTTAAAAAAGTAAAAAAACTATCGGCAATTACTGTAGCCCAAAAACGCATAAGAATTACCAATACACACAAAATATGTTTAATGCTTTGGGCAAGTTTAAAAATCAAGTTAAACTTTTTGTAATAATATAGCGTTTAGTACATGACAAAAAATATATTTGATTGAAAATCAATAAAATAAGCAACAAAAAATTAGGTTAAAAGACTGATATTCATTATATTAAAGAATTAT
>REAS01000070.1 GCA_004294495.1 Sphingobacteriales bacterium | reverse complement strand
TACTAAGCCCAAAAACTTATTAACGACGACAGTTCACCTCTGCTTCCTTTTAAATTTCAGTATTATTTTTTACTTATGCAAACTAACGGTTAACGATGGCAGCGATATCCTTTTTGGCTTTTTCTGCCAAAAAGATAAAGCGTACAGCGTGTTAAAACGCCCAAAACCTAACTAAACTATTATCACAACAAATTTTAAAAATATAACTCAGTTTACAAATTTTTAAATAACCGATTTTTTTAGGTTTATTAAAAAATTTTTACACCCCAAAACCACCCCCTAATAAAATCCTTTAAATTATTATATTTGGCGTATGAACCAAATGATTGCCCCATCTATATTATCCGCAAATTTTGCCAACCTACAACAAGATATCGAAATGCTTAACCAAAGCCAAGCCGATTGGATACACGTTGACGTTATGGATGGTGTTTTTGTGCCCAATATATCATTTGGTTTCCCAGTTTTAAAAGCCGTTAATGCCATAGCAACTAAGCCTTTAGATGTGCATTTAATGATTGTTGAACCCGATAAATATTTGCAACAATTTGCAGATTACGGCGCAGCAATAATTACCGTACATTACGAAGCTTGCCCGCATTTACACAGCACTATACAAAAAATTAAAGCCCTAGGTTGTAAAGCAGGGATAGCTTTAAACCCCCACACACCGGTAACTTTATTGGATGACCTTTTGGAAGATTTAGATATGGTTTTAATAATGTCGGTTAACCCAGGTTTTGGCGGACAAGTATTTATACCCAATACTTACAAAAAAATACAGCAATTAAAAGAAATGGCAAAAGATAGAAACCCCAATTTATTAATTGAAATTGATGGTGGCGTTAATGCACAAAACACGCAAGCTTTATTTGCTGCCGGTGCAAATGTTTTGGTTGCTGGTAATGCTGTTTTTAATAACGAAAATCCCGAAAAATTTATTTCTTGGATGAAAAACTCAAACGCCTAATATTAAAGTATTTTAATTTATTATATGCTACGTAAACTTATTTTACTGTTTTTATGCATTCCATTTTTAGTGGTGGCGCAAAATAAAGTTAAAGTGCAAGGCTTGGTGGTTAACGAAAACAAAGAACCTATTGCCAACGTAATTGTGAAAGTGCAAAGTTCTAACGCATCGGCTAAAACCGATAGTTTAGGGCAATACACCCTTTTATTAAGTGCTGGTAACCGTATTGTGAATTTTAAATTATTAGGTTATGTTTTTAAAACCATAGAAGTTAAACTCTTAATAGGCCAAAACATTAACTTAGAAACGGTTTTACGTAAAGATGTTAAACTGTTAGAAGAGGTAAAAGTTGAAGATAAAGTAAGCCGAAACCAAAATATGGTACGTTTTAATCCCAAATTATTGGGGCAATTACCTAACGTATCAGGTAGTTTCGAGTCTATTTTAAAACAATTGCCAGGTGTATCGGTAAATAACGAATTAAGCTCGCAATACTCGGTACGGGGTGGTAATTTCGATGAAAACCTAATTTATATTAACGATATAGAAATTTACAAACCTTTTTTGGTGCGAAATGGCCAGCAAGAAGGGTTAAGCCTTATAAACCCCGATATGGTAGGCAACGTTAAATTTTCGGCTGGTGGTTTTAGTGCCCGTTATGGCGATAAAATGTCATCGGTTTTAGATGTGCAATACAAAAATACCGATACTGCAAAATATCTTATAGGAGTGGGTACAAACGGCGTTTCGGCGACGGTATTATCGGCCCCAGGCAAATTTAAATACGCCTTTGGATTTAGGCAAAAGCAAAATAAATTTATTTTGAACAGCCAGCCAGTTGTAGGTATTTACGATCCTCAGTTTTACGATTTTCAATCCTTTTTAAGTTTCGATGTAAGCAAAAAGTTTAGCATACAAACTTTGGGCATTTATAATACCAGCAGGTTTGGTATTATTCCGCAATCGCAAAGCACCGAATTTGGTACTTTACAACAAGTTTTACGCCTAAAAGTAAATTACGAAGGACAAGAAATAGATAGTTACAATAACGTGGTTGGTGCAGTTACTTTAAACTATAAGCCCAATAGCAATTTAAATTTGAAATGGATAAATTCGGCATTTTTTATTACCGAAAAAGAGAATTTTGATATTTATGGAAGTTATGTTTTTGATGAAATTAATAAAGATTTTGATGATGCAAATTTTGGGCAAGTAAGAGCAAACCGTGGTATTGGGGCTTACCAAAACTATGGTCGAAACCAATTAGAGGTTGATGTGTACTCATCGGAATTTAGGGCTTTGTACAATCACAAAAAATCGTTTTGGGAAGGCGGTTTTAGGTTTCAAAAAGATGCCATTACCGATAGGTTGAAAGAGTTTTCGTTAACGGACTCGGCAGGATTTATACTACCAAACAATGGCCCCGATTTTCAACTAACCGAATCGGTAGATACCCAAAACCAAGTAACCGCTTTTAGATATTCGGGGTTTTTAGAGAATACAACAGATTTTGGTAAATTTAACTTAACCAGTGGTTTAAGGGCTTATTACAATACGTTTACCAACGAATTTATACCCAGCCCTAGGGCAATTTTATCGTATAAACCCAATCCCGATAAGGATTTAATTTACAGGTTTTCATCGGGCTTGTACGCCCAACAACCCTTTTACCGCGAAATGCGCTTGTTTAACGGTTCGGTTTATCAACAAACAAAATCCCAAAAATCTATTCATTTTGTAGCCTCTAGCGATTATAAGTTTAAAGGCTTAGGCACTAATTTAAAGTTTTCGGTAGAAGCCTATTACAAAATATTAAACGATTTAGTGCCGTATAAAATCGAGAATTTAAGGATAAGATATTATGCCAACCAGCTTGCCAACGGTTATGCAACAGGTTTAGATATGCGTATAAATGGCGAGTTTATTGAAGGTTTAGAGTCGTCGTTTAGGCTTTCGCTGATGAAAACTGCCGAAGATATTGTGGGTGATAGTAAAATTGTAAATGATGCAAACGGCAACCAAACCACCATTTACCCTGGTTTTATTAAACGCCCAACAGACCAACGCATAAATTTTTCGGCCTTTTTTCAAGATAAGTTGTTAAAAAGCCCAACCTATAAAGTACACCTTAATCTGTTATACGGCTCGGCGTTGCCGGTTGGCCCGCCTAAAACACAACGATCCGATGATGTTTTTAAAATTCCGGCTTACCGAAGGTTAGATTTTGGTTTTTCAAAAAATATTCTCGACCCTAATTCCCGTCATCAGCCTAAGCTATTTAAAAAATATTTAGATTCTTTTATTATTTATGCCGAACTTTTTAACGTTTTAAACCTTAATAATACAGTATCTTATTTGTGGATTGCCGATGTTGATAATAACCAATACGCTATTCCGAATTTTTTAACAGCAAGGCAATTAAATGTGAGAATAATTGCAAAATTTTAAAAATAAGCTCAAAAATGTAGATATATTGTTATATTTTTGCGCAAAATAAATATAAAAAAATGAAACATAATTTTGGTGCAGGCCCTTGTATTTTACCGCAAGAAGTTTTTAAACAAGCTTCGGCAGGTGTATTAAATTTTAACGATACTGGTTTATCAATTCTGGAAATATCGCATAGAGCTACTGAGTTTATTGCCGTTATGGACGAGGCCGTTAGTTTGGTAAAAGAACTTTTAAACGTACCCGAAGGTTACTCGGTATTATTTTTACAAGGTGGCGCAAGTTTACAATTTGCAATGGTGGCTATGAATTTGTTGGGCGAAGGCCAAACAGCTGCTTACCTAGAAACAGGTATGTGGGCTAAAAAAGCATTAGCCGAAGCAAAAATATTAGGAAATGTAAACGTAGTAGCAACTTCAAAAGAAGCAAACTTTAACTACATACCTAAAGATTATAGCATACCTGCCGATAGTGCGTACTTTCACGTAACATCAAACAACACCATTTTTGGTACGCAAATGCAAAGCTTTCCACAATCGCCAGTGGCTATGGTTAGCGATATGTCGTCTGATATTTTTAGCAGAGAAATTAACGTTGCCGATTTTGGTTTAATATACGCTGGCGCACAAAAAAATATTGGCCCAGCTGGTGCAACTTTAGTAATTGTTAAAGATGAAATATTAGGCAAAGTATACCGCCAAATACCATCAATGTTAAATTACAAAACACATATCGAAGGCGAATCTATGTACAACACACCGCCAGTATTTTCGGTTTTTGTATCAATGTTAAATCTACGTTGGTTAAAAGCCAAGGGCGGTGTTGCACAAATACAAATAGAAAACGAGGCAAAAGCCAAAGCTTTATATACCGAAATTGATAGAAACCCTTTCTTTAAAGGTACAACAGCTGTTGAAGATAGGTCTAAAATGAGCGTGTGTTTTGTGATGGAAAACCCCGACCACGAAAAGGCATTTTTAAAACTAGCCGAAGAAAAAGGCTGTGTTGGTATAAAAGGTCACCGTAGTGTGGGTGGTTTTAGGGCATCTTTATATAACGCATTACCAATTACAAGTGTGCATGTTTTGGTTGATGCAATGCAAGAGTTTGAAGAAAAATTTAAAAATTAATATAAAATCCCTTATAAATGAGAATTTTAGCAAATGATGGAATTGACCCACTAGGTAAAAAACTACTGGAACAAGCCGGCATTGAAGTTGATACCGTAAACATCCCACAGGATGAATTAATGGCGAAACTAAACGCATACGATGGCATAACTGTACGCAGCGCAACCAAAGTGCGTAAAGAATTAATTGATGCTTGCCCTAACCTAAAAGTTATTGGTCGTGGTGGTGTAGGTATGGATAATATTGATGTGGAGTATGCCAAAAGCAAAGGTGTTGCCGTAGAAAATACGCCAGCAGCATCCTCACAATCAGTTGCCGAACTGGTTTTTACCCATTTATTTAATGGGGTACGTTTTGTGTATGATGCAAATCGTACCATGCCAGTTATTGGTGCAACAAAATTTAACGATTTAAAGAAAAAATACGCTGCAGGTATTGAGCTTAAAGGCAAAACCATTGGTATTATAGGTTTTGGTAGAATTGGTAGGGAAACCGCAAAACTTGCGCTTGGTTTAGGTATGGATGTTGTTGCGTTCGATTTGTTTGATATACCAGCATCGTTAACGCTACAATTATCTGGAGGTATTACGGTTGATGTACCTGTTAAAAAAGTAAGTATGGACGATTTATTGGCTCAGGCCGATTTTATAAGCCTACATATACCATTTACCGAAAAACCAGTTTTAGCCGCTGCCGAATTTGCTAAAGTAAAACCAGGTGTAGGGATTGTGAATTGCAGTCGTGGTGGTACAATTAACGAAGACGATTTAATTGAAGCACTAAATAGCGGTAAAGTTGGCTTTGCAGGTTTAGATGTTTTTGATAACGAACCATCGCCCCGTTTAGATTTATTGCAACACCCAAAAGTATCGTTAACACCACATATTGGTGCAGCAACCAACGAAGCTCAAGAACGAATAGGCGAGGAGCTTGCCAATTTGTTAATTGGCCATTTGGTGATATAAGTTTATTGAACATTTAATGGTTTAAATATTTAAAAAAGCCTTAGAATTTGTAATTCTAAGGCTTTTGGGTTTTTGAGGATTTTTTGTGAAAATATTTAAGTCATATTTTTTTTATTTATTGTATTATTACCAATTTGGTAATATATTTGGAAACAGTAAAAATCGGAATGCGAATTATTGCAAAAAAAACTTTGGTAAATTTTTATAACCAAAATACTTTATCTAAAGATAGTTTATCTTCTTGGTTTATTGAAGTGACTGATAAACAATGGGAAAAACCCGAAGATGTTATTAAAGATTTTGTAACTGCTGATGTAATTACTGGCAAAAGATTTGTTTTTAATATTAAAGGAAATCATTATCGTTTAATTGCCGATATTGAATTTAAGTTAAAAATTGTTTTTATTGTTTGGATAGGTACACATAATAATTACCATAAAATAAATGTTAAGGAGGTTTGTTATGTTAAAAATTATTAAAACAGAAAGCGAATATGAAAATGCACTCGAAAGAGCGTATTTTTTAATGCAACAGGATTTGGCCCCAAATGGTTTGCTAACTGATGAATTAGAGATGCTTACTTTGTTGATTGAACATTATGAAAAAGCGCATTACCCTATTTCACCACCCTCGCCTATTGAGGCTGTGAAGTTCAGATTAGACCAATTAGGTAAATCTACAAGCGAGCTTGGTGAAATTTTAGGTGCAAAAAGTAGACAGTCGGAAATATTAAGTGGTAAAAGAAAACTAAGCTTAAATATGATACGCAGGTTACACCAAATACTAAATATACCCGCCGAAAGTTTGATTGCGGCTTATTAAATTTAAGTAGAGGGCATTTAAAATAAAGAGCTAAATGCTAAAAAAGAGAGTGTTTAAGAGAATGTATTGAATATATAAAACCTTAATTATTAAGTTTTGCAATAGCTTATGCACTATAAATGTAAATTCACTCATAAATAACAACCATACAATTTTTTTGTAAAAACAGCCTTAGCATTTTAAATGTTTAGGTTGGTTTGGTTTTTATGCTATTACCACACTAACCTGAGTTTGATTCTTGATTATCGCATAATTTACTGTTTATCAAGGTTATTAGCTATTTCTTGCGTTAACGATTGAGGCGGCATCCTTTATTTTTAATAGCCCTTCGGCTTTAGCCAAGGGAATTGAAAAAAAGATATAGCCGAAAGCGTGTATAAACGCCCAAAATATTATTTTTAGATATAATAAGTTAATAAATTTATCGACTCTAATTTCATTACTCCTCCAACTCATCATTTAAAGTATTAAAAACCCCCATTAACTCGTTTAAAGCGTGTTGGTCTTTAGCTTTTCTGGCAACATCCATCCCAGTTTGGTAAATTGCTAAAGCTTCTTGTTTTTGGTTTAAGGTTTCTAAAAGTTTGCCTAAATGGTAATAAGTACCCACATAATCGGGGTGGTTTTTGGTGAGATTTTGGTAATATGCTAACGCTTTATCGGTTTCCTCCAAGCGTAAATACTCGGTGGCTAGGGCATATTTTAAAAAAGCATCGTTAGGTTCTTGGGCAGCAAATTCTAATAATTTTTCTAATCGGTTAATTGGCATTTTTTAATTGGGTTAAATAGTTAAATTTGCAAAAATAATTTTTATGAAAATATTAGTTTGTATTAGTAACGTACCAGACACAACCACAAAAATAACTTTTACGGATGATAATTCGCATTTAAATAATGCGGGTGTCCAGTTTATTTTAAACCCTTACGATGAAATTGCTTTAGCCCGAGCAATAGAGCTTACCGAAGCCGAAAATGGAACTGTAACCGTTATACACGTAGGCGATGCAAGTACCGACCCAACTTTAAGAAAAGCCTTGGCTATTGGTGCTACCGATGCAGTTAGAATTAATGCCCAACCTTCCGATGCTTATTTTGTAGCTTCACAAATTGCTGCTTTTGCAAAAGATAAAGGTTTTGATATGATTTTAACTGGTCGAGAATCCATAGATTATAACGGTGCAAAAGTTGCCGCTATGCTGGGCGAATTGTTAGATATTCCGTCGGTATCTATTACAAAAAAAATAACTATCGAAGGTAGTACAGGTATTTTAGAGCGTGAAATAGAAGGCGGTAAAGAAGTTTTAGTTATCCCTTTTCCGTTTGTTGCGGGTACAGCCGAGGGAGTTGCCGATTGGAAAATTCCCAATATGCGTGGCATTATGGGTGCTCGTACTAAACCTTTAGTAGTTGTTGAAGCTGTTGAGGTAAACAATCTTACCAAAATTATACAATTTGAAACACCGGCACCTCGTACTTCGGTACAATTAGTTGATGCAGGAGAGGTTGATAAACTGATAGATCTTTTGCATAACACAGCAAAAGTTATTTAATTAAAATAAAATAAAATAGAATGTCTGTATTAGTATATATTGAAAGTGCCGAAGGCAAATTTAAAAAATCGGGTTTCGAAGCGGTAAGTTATGCAAAAGCTGTTGCCAACCAATTAAATACCAATTTGGTAGCTTTATCAATTGGTAACGTTGCCGATGATGATTTAAAAGCATTAGGAAATTACGGAGCCAATAAAGTTTTAACGGTTAACCAAGAAAACTTAAAATCGTTTGTAAATCAGGCTTATGCAGCCATTATATCCGAAGTTGTTAAAAAGGAAAATTGCGAAATTGTGGTGCTTTCTAACTCGTTTTCGTGTAAAGGTTTAGCCCCACGCATAGCCGTAAAATTACAAGCAGGTTTGGTAGATGGCGCTATAAGTTTACCCAATTTAGCCGATGGCAAATTTGTGGTTAAAAACAATGTTTTTTCAAGTAAAGCAATTGCATTTGTAGAAATAACATCGCCTATAAAAATATTGGCCTTAATGCCAAATGCCTTTAAATTGGTAGAAACAAGCGAACAAGCTTTAGTAGAAACTTTTGATTACCAAACCAACGAAAGTGATTTTACAGCTCTAATTAAAGAAATTGTAAAAGCTAGCGATAAAATATCGCTACCCGATGCCGAAATTGTGGTATCGGCAGGTAGGGGTTTAAAAGGACCCGAAAATTGGGGAATGATAGAAGAATTAGCTGCTTTATTGGGCGCAGCTGTTGCTTGTTCAAAACCAGTTTCAGATGCACACTGGCGCCCTCACGAAGAACACGTAGGCCAAACTGGTATTACGGTTAGCCCAAATTTATATATTGCCATCGGTATTTCGGGTGCTATTCAGCATATTGCTGGCGTATCATCGTCAAAAATAATTGTGGTAATTAATAAAGATGCCGATGCCCCGTTTTTTAAAGTTGCCGATTATGGTATTGTGGGCGATGCTTTTGAAGTTGTACCTAAATTGATTGCCGCTGTTAAAGCCTTCAAATCATAATGAAAAAACTAAAATTAGATATAGTTGGCCTATCGTACAGCCAAACCCAAACTGGGGCTTATGCTTTAGTATTGGGCGAGGTTAATGGCAGACGAAGGTTACCCATAATTATTGGCGCATTTGAGGCTCAGGCAATTGCCATTGAGATTGAAAAAATGACACCCAGCCGTCCGCTTACACACGATTTGTTTAAGGCTTTCGCCGATGCTTACAACATATCTGTAAACGAAGTTATTATTTACAATTTGGTTGATGGTATTTTTTATGCCAAACTTATTTGTAACGATGGCAAAAAAAATATGGAGATTGATGCCCGTACGTCTGATGCTATAGCGTTGGCTGTGAGGTTTATGTGTCCAATTTATACTTACGAGTTTATTTTAGCTTCGGCAGGTATTGTTATTGAAGGCAACGATTTTGTGATAATTGATAATTTAGAAACTGTAAATGAAGCTACACCTACTTTAACTAGCAATTACTCTGCTATATCTTTAGATGAATTGCAAATAAAATTGCAAGAAGCATTAAATGAAGAAGCTTACGAAAAAGCGGCAAAAATTAGGGATGAGATTACTAAAAGGAAATCATCGTAAATTTTCTAGTTATAGGCAAGCTTAAAAGACCACGCAGTACAAAATCAAACAGCCGACAATAAAGAGAAAATATGATTCCAGACTTTCAAAAAATAATGCTTCCATTTTTAACCATTTTAGGAGATGGAGAAGAGCATACAACGGTTGAAACAAATCAAAAATTGGCATCATTATTTGGGTTAACAGATGAAGAGCAAAATGCATTTTTACCAAGCGGCGTAGCCAAAACTTTTCCAAACAGAGTTGCTTGGGCAAAATCTCATTTTAAAATGGCAGGGCTTCTTGAAAACACAAAAAGAAGTTCATTCAGAATAACAGAGCAAGGAAAAAAAATACTTTCAGAAAACCATGCTGAAATTAATTTAAGGATATTAAAGACTATCCCTTCCTATGTAGAAAGGACAGGAAGAACAAAAGATGATGAGTCTTTGATTGAAATTGACAATGCGTTAATTACAGAAACGCCTGAAGAAATATTAGAATCGAATTATTTAAAAATCAGAAAAAATCTTTCTCAAGAACTTTTATTAAAAATAAAAGGCTGTACACCAGCTTTTTTTGAAAACTTGGTTGTAGAACTATTGGTTAAAATGGGGTACGGAGGTTCAATCAAAGATGCAGGAAAATCTATTGGGAAATCAGGCGATGAAGGAATTGATGGAATTATTAAAGAAGACAAACTTGGTCTTGATGTAATATATATTCAAGCTAAAAGGTGGGAGGGTTCAGTGGGCAGACCTGAAATCCAAAAATTTATTGGAGCACTTGCGGGACAAGGAGCAAAAAAAGGAGTTTTTATAACGACTTCAAGATATACACCTGATGCAAGAGAATACCATCCGAAAAATGACACAAAAATTGTACTAATTGACGGAGAACAATTAGCTGAATTAATGATTGACTTTAATCTTGCAGTTTCGATTTCTACAACTTTTGAAATTAAAAAAATAGACAATGATTATTTTGGCGATGAGTAAGATAACCGATAGATAAGAAAGCCAAACCGTTAACAGCACCTACAAGAAATTGGCGGTTCAATGGTTAAATGAAGATTTGTGCTTCGTATCAAGTTGAGTGTTTGCAGTCATTTTTCTTCTCCGTAACCGTCAACTTCTTCTATAAGCAAAACGTTATTATTTTATTAATATATTTAAAATATGGGCAGATTTACAGGATTACTAGGCATAGCATTAATATTTAGCATTGCTTTTTTAATGTCGAACAATAGAAAAGCAATAAACTACCGATTGGTATTTTCGGGCTTAGCTATCCAAATTTGCTTGGCATTATTTATTTTAAAAACATCGGTGGGTAAAGATATTTTTGCTTTTGTAGCATCAATGGTTAAAAAAATACTTTCTTTTTCTGATAAAGGGGCAGAGTTTGTTTTTGGGATTGTGGCTAACCAAAATGGGCAAATAGATAAACTTTTTGGCTCGCAATACAATTTCATTTTCTTTTTTAGAGTGATACCTACCATTATTTTTGTAGCTGTTTTAGTAAGTATGGCCTATTATTTTGGCATTATGCAGCGTATTGTAAAAGTATTTGCTTGGGCAGTTTATAAGTTAATGGGCGTAAGTGGTTCCGAGGCCGTATCAAATGTAGGCAGTGCTTTTGTTGGCCAAGTTGAAGCTCAAATTATGATAAAGCCTTATATAAACGGAATGACAAACTCCGAACTTTTGGCAAGTATGGTTGGCAGTATGGCTTGTATTGCCGGCGGTGTAATGGCAGTTTATATATCGTTAGGTGTACCAGCTGAGTATCTTTTAGCGGCAAGTATTATGGCAGCTCCTGGGGCTTTAGTAATTTCTAAAATTGTATATCCCGAAACCGAAGAATCGGAAACCAAAGGTAAAGTATCGATAGAAATTAAAAAAACGCACTCAAATTTGGTTGATGCCATATCACACGGCGCAGCCGATGGGTTAAAAATAGGCTTAAACGTAATTGCTATGTTAATTGGTTTTATAGCCATAATTGCCTTGTTAGATTACGTTTTGGGCTATATTGGTTCATCGTTAGGGCAATGGGGTGTTAGTTTGTCATTTATAAACATTGATATCAACACCCTAAGTTTAAAACAAATATTGGGTACTATATTTTCGGTTTTTGCCTACGCAATGGGCATACCCGCAAAAGATATACAGGTTGCAGGTTCGCTTATGGGTACAAAAATGGTTATCAATGAATTTGTAGCTTACTTAGATTTGGCTCAAATTAAAGAAACCTTAGATCCCAAAACCCTATTAATTACCAGTTTTGCTTTGTGCGGTTTTGCCAACTTTAGTTCTATTGGCATACAGGTTGGTGGCATAGGAGAATTGGCTCCAAATCGCCGAGCCGATTTAGCAAAACTAGGTATGCGAGCCTTAATTTGCGGTACATTGGCTTCGTATTTATCTGCAACTATTGCAGGAATATTGATGTAAACTTATTTATTTAAGTTATTTAAAATCATTCTTAATAAAAACATTCTACTTATATTTGTGCTTTGCTATTAAGGTTTTGTATTTTTGTTTATTAAATAATTGTTAAATAATGAAAAGAGGTTCGATTATAGGAATAATAATAATTGCCATAGCTATTGGAGTAATTATTAGCACTTATGCAGATAGCAGCACCTACGGCTCGTTTATAGATGCCAAAGAAACCCAAAAGGAATTACATGTAGTAGGTAAGTTAAATAAGGGAAAAGAAATGTTTTACAATCCCCAAAAGGATGCAAACTATTTCTCGTTTTATATGGTAGATAATAATGGAACCGAGTGTAAGGTTATTTTTAATGGCACAAAACCCCAAGATTTCGAAAAATCGGAGCAAATTGTTTTAACGGGCGAAATGCAGAATGGTAACTTTTATGCCAATAAAATATTAATGAAATGCCCATCTAAATACACCCAAGATAAGGTTGAAGTTACCGAAGTAAAGTCTCAACCCAATATATAAATTCAATTAATGGATACAGTTTTTGTAGGCGAACACCTACTACCTGGCAAAATAGGCCAGTTTTTTATCGTACTTTCTTTTGGTGCAGCTTTGTTATCGCTCATCAGTTATTATTTTGCCAGCACTAATACAAATAAATTAGATACTAGTTGGCGCAACTTAGGTAGGTTTGCCTACTCACTTAACATGGCTAGCGTTATTGCCACCGGTTGTTGCCTTTTTTACATTATTTATAAACATTATTTCGAATATCATTACGCTTGGGCGCATTCTAGTACTACACTTCCAGTATATTACATCATATCTTGTTTTTGGGAAGGGCAGGAGGGAAGCTTTTGGTTATGGACTTTTTGGCAAGGTGTTTTAGGTTTAATATTAATTTTTACCGCCCGCAGTTGGGAAAACTCAGTAATGACCACCATTTCTCTATCTCAAGTATTTTTAGCTTCGATGCTTTTGGGAGTAGAAATTTTGGGTATAAAAATTGGCTCGTCGCCATTTATTTTATTAAGAGATGCCATAGAAGCACCCATATTTTCGCGAGCCAATTATTTGAGTTTAATACCCGATGGTAATGGCTTAAACCCATTATTACAAAACTATTGGATGGTAATTCACCCGCCAACTTTGTTTTTAGGTTTTGCATCAATGATAGTACCTTTTGCTTACGGTATAGCTGGTTTATGGATGAAGAGATATGCCGAAATGGTAAAACCTGCAATTGCTTGGAGTTTATTTGCCGTTATGATTTTAGGAACCGGAATTATTATGGGCTCGTTTTGGGCTTACGAGGCTTTAAACTTTGGTGGTTTTTGGGCATGGGACCCGGTAGAAAACGCATCTATAATTCCTTGGATAACTTTAATTGCCGGTGTACACGTTTTAATAGCCTATAAAAACAGCGGTCATTCTTATTTTACAGCTCTTTTTCTCATCATCATAAGTTTTATATTGGTGTTGTACGCATCGTTTTTAACCCGCAGTGGCATATTGGGCGAAACATCGGTACATGCATTTACCGATTTGGGTATGAGCGGACAATTATTAGTTTACATGTTTGTGTTTGTATTACTGGCAACTGTATTAATAGTACAAAATTGGAAAAACTTACCTATTACCAAAAAAGATGAAGATACATATAGCCGAGAGTTTTGGTTATTTATTGGCGCAATCACACTTATAATATCTTGTATACAAATAATAGCAACTACATCAATACCAGTATTTAACGCTATTTTTGGTTCAAAAATTGCTCCCCCAACCAATCCTATTGCGCATTACAACAAATGGCAAATAGCTATTGCAGTGGTTATAGCTTTTGTTTCGGCCTTTTCACAATTTTTAAAATACAAGAAAACCGATATGCGCAAATTTTATATTAGCGTAGTAGTTTATATGGTGGTTGCTGCATTATTAACTGGTGTAGGGGTTTACATAACAGGCATTTACACCAATTTTATGTACATTTTATTAACCTTTGCAGCCTTGTTTTCAATAATTGCCAATGGTAAATTATTGGGCGATGCCCTAAAAGGAAAATGGAAACTGGCAGGTTCGGCGGTGGCACATATTGGCTTTGCGCTAATTTTGCTAGGCGCATTAATTGCCGCAGCAACCAATAAAGTTATATCGGTAAACAATACTGGTATTGGCTTTGGCGAAGAGTTTGCAAAATCTAACAACCCACGAGAAAATATTATTTTATATAAAAATACACCAATTAAAATGAACGATTATATGGTAACCTATAAAGGCGATTCAACATCAGGTGTAAACACTTACTATAAAGTAAATTACCAAGTTTTAGATGCAAAAGGAGCTTTGAAAGAAAATTTTGATTTATACCCTAATGCACAGCAAAATATAAAAATGAAGCAAATTGTAGCTTCGCCCGATACCAAACATTACCTTTTACATGATATTTATACCCACGTAAGTAGTGTACCTTTAAAAGAGGAAGAACACGAGAACCATGATGGCCACTCGGACGATGAAAACTACGATACCCCAATTGTTCACCAAGTTGCCATAGGCGATACCGTACGTTACAAGGAAGGATTTATAATTGTTAAAGGCATTAACAAAAACGTTAAAATAGAAAACTTGCCTTTAAAAGATAATGATGTAGCTATAGGTTTAACACTAGAAGTAGAAACCCCAGAAGGAAAAACCCAAGCCGAACCTATATTTTTAATTAAAGGAAATAATAAATTAGATTTTGGAAAAAAGCTAGACGAACAAGGCTTAAAACTACGTTTTACCAATGTTTTACCCGAAAAAAATAAACTTGAACTTACCGTTTATCAAAAGCAAAAAACCGATAGAAAAGATTGGATAGTAATGAAAGCCATAGTTTTCCCATACATTAATTTGCTTTGGGGCGGCACCATAATTATGGTTATTGGGTTTTTGTTATCAATTTTTAGAAGAGCTAAAGAGTTAAAGTCGGCGTAATTTTATGTTATTGTAATGTTTTGAGATGATTTAGTTTCAAAAATGATTTTAGGATTTACCTAAATCACAAAATTTTATTTAAGTTTGATTATCAAAAAATTAATTATGTATCCAATTAGCGAAATTTTAGCACCTGAAAATTGGGATTTTACATCGCCAAAAGACAAATTATTTTCTAGTGATCACGTTATTGATGCTTATTTGAAAGGGAAAAATGATGGCTTAGAACAAGGACAAAAATTGATTTTAGATAAACTAATTATTAATATCAACAAATCGGGTAAATACACATCCGATATTTTTAAATTTTTAAAATCAAAAAAATTCACCCCAATTTCGGCTTATTTAAAAATTACTTCTTGGGACGATTTTACAATACTTTTTGTTCTTCCAGAAATAGAGTTTATAGACAAGAAAATTATTTCGATTTATGATTATATTTCAGATTTTGAAACTAAAGTAGCCGAAGATCTTTATTATTTACAAATAATTATTTGCGATTCAACAGATAAAATTGACGAAGATTACATTAAATCGGACGGTTTTGTGTTAAAGCACAAAATGTAGTTTAAATGAAAAATCAACACGCAATTCATAATGAGGCTGCTTGCAATTATCTATTAGAGAGCAAAAAGTTTAACGATTGGGTAATAACTACTGCTTTTTACGCAGCCCTACATTATGTACAACACGAAATATTTCCACTAACAGATGAAGGTATAATTTACAAAGACTTTAATACCTATTATGCTAAAGTTTTAAAAAAGCGAAATAATCGCTTAACCAAACATAGTGCAACTATACAATTAGTAAGCACAAATTTAAAACCAGCAGCTAGTTATTATCGTTGGTTACACGATACTTGTATGACCACAAGATATAGTAATTACATAGTATCGACCGCAAAAGTATTAACTGCCAAAACTTTTTTAACAGAGTTGAAAAAGCATCTTAAAAAATAAAATGCTATTTGCAATTATAGGTTCGGGTAATGTAGCAACACATTTTGCAATAGCTTTAGTCAAAAATGGACATCAAGTTTTGCAAGTTTGGAGTCGTGATTTTACCAATGCACAAACCCTTGCACAAAAAGTTAGTGCAACAGCAATTACCAGTTTATCACAAATTCACTCCAATGTTGAGGTTATAATTATAGCCGTAAACGATGATGCTGTTTCGATAGTTTTAAATGGTTTAAATACCTGTTTCCCCAAAAAATACGGCCTTGGTTCGTGTCCCCACGAACAAAATACCGCAACCTTGGCTGGTCTCCCTAAAATCCCAGTTTCTAAAAAAAATGGCTTCAATCCCATCTTTATTCACACTTCTGGTACATTGAATATAGATGTTTTGTCGGCAAATGCCACAAATTATGGCGTTTTATACCCTATTCAAACCCTATCGAAAAACGTTGCTATAGATTTTTTAAAAGTACCCATTGCGGTAGAAGGTAACAACCAAAAGGTTGAAGATACCCTTTTACAAATAGCCAAAAGTATAAGTAATTTGGTTTATAAAATAAACTCAAACCAGCGTAAAACCTTACATATTGCTGCGGTTTTTGCCTGTAATTTTACTAATTATTTCTACGCTATTGCGGAAGATTTGCTGCAACAATACAACCTTAGTTTTGATATGTTAAAGCCATTGATAACCGAGACAGCAAATAAAATAATAGCAAACCCACCACAGCATGTACAAACTGGGCCAGCAAAACGAAATGATGAAAGCACTATGGATGCGCATTTATCTGCTTTAAGCCAACACCCTAACTATCAAATGTTATATAAGCTAATTAGCGATGCAATTGTGGCTAAGTGTAATAAAGATTGATTTTAAAATTTGGCTTATAATCGAAAATATTTTTATTATCCTAGCCAAAATTTATTTACCCGTAATATTCGTTTTTTGCTGCCGCCAAAGTATTTTTTAATAAACTCACAATTGTCATTAAACCAACGCCACCGGGTACAGGGGTAATATAACTACATTTTGGGGCTACGTTTTCAAAATCAACATCGCCAAAAAGTTTATAACCCGATTTTGTTTCGGTGGATGTTTCGCGGTTCATACCCACATCAATAACTACGGCTCCGTTTTTTACCATATCGGCGATTACAAAATTCTTTTTGCCAATAGCTGCAATTATAATATCTGCGTTAAGCGTAATTTCTTTTAAATTTTTGGTTTTGCTATGCGCCAACGTAACGGTACAATTACCGGGGTTGGTATTGCGGGCCATTAAAATACTCATTGGGCTGCCTACAATATTACTACGACCAATTACCACGCAGTTTTTGCCCACTGTATCAATATTATAAAATTGTAGCATTAGCAAAATGCCGTAAGGTGTGGCGGGTAAAAAGCAAGGTAAATTACGTTGCATACGCCCAAGATTTATGGGGTGAAAACCATCTACATCTTTGCGGTAATCAATGGCTTCGGTAATGGTTTCGGGGTTTACATGTTGGGGTAGGGGCAGTTGTACTATAAAACCATCAACGCTGGTATCGTTATTTAGTTCTTTTATTTTTGTGATGAGCTCGGCTTCGGTAACGCCGTTATCGTACCTTACTAACGATGATTTAAAACCAACTTTTTCGCAATTGCGCATTTTGCTGGCTACATAAGTTTCGCTACCACCATCGTTACCAACTAAAATAGCTACTAAATGAGGTTTACGGCCTGTTTTTGCAAGTAATTCGGCTGCTTCTTGGGCAATTTCTATTTTTAATTGTTCGGATACGTGTTTACCGTCTAGTAGTTGCATTTTTTTAATTTTAAATGGGCATTTTTTTATTGTAAATCTATTTTTTTTAGATAAATGGTTAAAATTTATATTTTAAATTTTATCACCAATTTTTATATAGTGTGTTTTATGAAATATTTCACCGCAAAATCTTCGCAATTAATAACTTCTATTTCTGAAAAGTGAAAATCTTTTAAATTTTCTGTGACTATACATTGACATTTATTTTCAACTGCTGAATAGTATTCTAATCCCTCTTCAAAATCTAAAATTTTCTTATTTTCTAAAGTTTTAATAACACTTAATTTGCTGTTTTCAGCAATTAAAATATGTTGTAAAAGCAAGTTGATTTTGTTTTTTGCAACCTTGGCCGAAGTTTTTTTCTCGGCAAAATAATATGCTATTGCTAAACAAACTGGCGAAGTATATATAGTAAAATTTGGATTATCGGCTAAACTTAAAATGCGGGCAGCATACGAAAAAACCGGATATTCTTTGTTTAATATGGCAACCAAAACATTTGCGTCTAAAAAAATTCTCATTTTTTAGATGCAAAAAATTCATCATTTAATGATGTTTTTTTAGCCTTTTTAGTTTGATAAACAGCCTTACCTTCTGCAACCATAGTTACCCAATCAGAAATTGGAAATTCATCTAAAGATTGATAAGGCTTCTCAACAACTTTGCTTAATAAATGTTCAATCATGCGAGACAAACTTATATTATTACGCTCAGCAAAATTTTTTGCTTTAATTATTATAGTCTCATCAAAAGACAATGTAAGTTTACTATCCATAGCAAATTATTAAATTTGTACAACAAAAGTATTAAAAATTACGTAACAAATAAATATTTTATACGTGTAAATCAATTTAATTGTTTGGATACTTGTTTACCGTCTAGTAGTTTCATAAGTGACATTTGTGATATAAAAGCATTGTTCGAGAAGTTTCAGAATTTGAAAGGTAATTTATAATCCCTTTTTTATTGATTTTACCATTGTTGTGTAATACGTTCGAAGAGAAAAGTACCTTAACAATATTAAGTTTTTCGTTCGTAAAATTATCTGGTGAAACTCTTTTGGCTGTTTTGTAAATAAAATCTGCAAATATTTCTCCAGCATTTATTTGAATTTCATTATTGCCAGTTTTATCTGACTTTAAATTACATATTACAGCAAACAAGCCTCCAGTACTTTTTTGGTAGAATATAATATAATCGCAAATAGATTGATATTTACCTTCTTCGAAAACAGAAAAAAGCTGGTCAATATCAGGGCAACCGCTTTTAAAAAAAAGTGCTATATTAGCGTAAATAAAAAATCATTTTTTTGATGGACAAATTGTGTCCAATAAAAAAAAATGACA